>JBBTGK010000204.1:0-6750 GCA_038060635.1 Cyanobacteriota bacterium
TAATGAGGGGGAAGATGTTGCGAACAATGCGGTGGGGAATGTGGTGCTTGAAGGAAGCGTGCATGTTAACGGTGTTGATGAAGTTGTAAGAGAAGGCAGTATTATTGGTGAGATGGCCATCATGAGGAGGATGATTCAACCTAAAGCAAGGCAGAAAGAAGCAGTTAAAGCTTTAACATCCTTATTAGAACCAATAATGATGGTTGGTATTGGGGGAATGGTTGGTAGTATCATTATAGGTATGTACTTACCGATGTTCTCAGTAATAAGTGCCATTAAGTAATGACAGCGATTGTAACTAAAGTGTCAAAAGAAGAAAAAGACACAATAACTTTATTATATGAATATAAGAAATATAGAACTATTTCTTTAAAAAATCAGATAGTAAAGTTAAATTTATTACAAGTAAAAAAAATTGCAAAAGCTTACTCTCATAATAATCTTGATACTTACGATGATTTAATTCAAGTTGGTTGCTTAGGTCTTCTTGCTGCTATTGAACGATTTGATACTAATCAAAATGCAAGCTTTAAAACCTACTCGACTCATTTAATAACAGGCGAAATAAAGCATTATTTAAGAGATCATAATTCTTTGGTAAAATTACCACGTGATATTCAAGAAATTCAACCTAAAGTAAATAGAGCTAAACAACAAATTTCTTTTAATAAAAACATGGATCCTTCAATAAAAGAAATTTCTGATTTTTTGAATATCCCAGCAGAAAAGGTATCTGAAGTTTTTGAAATGGAATCTTCTACAAATTTTATTTCATTTGATCAAAATATTAAAAATTCTACTGAAGATTCTAATACTTACAGTGAAATTATAGAGGATAAAAAATATTCTAATTTTCAAATAAACCAAGAAAATAGAATCGTTATAAATGATGCTGTTAAAAGTATAGAAGAAAAATCACGAGAGATCATTGAATATGCTTTTTATGAAGATTTATCCCAAACTGAAATCGCAAAAAAAATGGGTATTTCTCAAATGCAAGTTTCAAGAAAAATAAAATCTGCTGTTAAAGAGCTTTGGGATATCTTAAATTCAAGAGTGACACCTTGGTAATTATATTTAGTGATAAGTTAAAAGTTAAAAGTAACAATATAAGAAGATTATAACTATAAACTTATCATTTACTATTTGATTTTTGCATTAGTACTTACTCTTCTTTTTGTACTAGCAACAATATCTTTTTTAAATTTTTTATGCCTATTAATAAGATAAAATTTGATAATATTTATATTTGTTGAAAAGAAAGCTAACATTAATAATAATATAAAATATGATGAAAAAGGTAAAATAAAATATGATTTTACTATATTCCATAAACTTACTTCTAATTTATTAGTTAAATAAACTAAAAGACTTCCTATTATATTTGTAACTATTAAATTACAAATAGAGATAAAAAAAGTAAATCGAAATGAATTAAGTAATTTTAATTGTTTATTATATTTCCATATTATTATAGAAGCAAAAAAACTAATTGTTATAGCCGTCAAAAGATAGTAAGCAGAACTTTGTTTCAAATATTCTGTACCACCACCATTAAAAAATATTGGTACTCCGTATAAACCAACACTTAAATAAACAGCCATAAAAGTAAGATATAACCTAGGTTTCAATAACATTGATGATGCAATTATCATACATATTTGTATATTAGTTTGAATAAAACCATAAGACATATATTGATCCGAATAGTTTATTATTATATTTTCTGGAAAAGTTGTTATAAAAAAAGAAATAAAAGGAATATCAATAATAACAAATGTTGAAAGTATTAATAAAAAAAATAAAGAGACACTTATTATAAGATTTAGCATAAATTCTAATTATTATTCTGTGAATTATTATCTATGGTTTCGTTTAAATCATTAGTATTTACTGTTGATATATTTAGTTCTTCAAATATTTTTTGAGTTTCTTTTTTGTCAAGAAACCAATACCAAATTCCATTTTTAGTTCCACCCACTCCTGGTAAAGTTTGCATACTAATTTTATTTTTAATATCATCTGCTTCCAAAATCTTTTTTGCATTAAAAACTATTTTACTACTACTCATACTTGTTTCTATATAATTATCTAAAATATATAAAGCACTTGGTATTTTTAATATATTAGATGGTTTTAGTATCTGTGATATTATTGCTTTTATAACTTCTTGTTCTCTTTTTACTCTATTAAAATCACCCAAAGCATCATTTCTAAATCTTAGTAAATCATGAACTTTTTTCCCATCCAAGTGTTGAAAACCAGGATAGAGATCTATAAAAAGATTTGCTGAATAATCATTATATCTCATTCTTTTAGGAATATTAAAATCTATTCCACCAAAAAGATCTACAAATTCAACAACGCCACTTGTATTTATTAATATATAATCATCTATTTTTAAATTAAAGTTATTTTCAATTGTTTCTTTAAGTAATTTTGCTCCACCTTTTACATTAGCTGCATTTATTTTATTATCCCCATATTCAGGAATATTTACATATGTATCTCTAGGAATAGAAAGTAAATCGATAGAATTATCTGAAAGTTTGGCTAAAATTATAGCATCTGTTCTACCTTTAGTAGAATTAATTTTTCTACCATAATTATATACAACATCAGTTCCTGTTATTAAAAAAAGTTTATAAGGTTTAATTTCTGTTTCTTTGTAATCTTCAACTTTTATATCTCTTAATTTTTTAGAAATTTCAGCTTTTTGAGGATTTTCAATATGTATTTTTTTCTCTGAAGTATTTATATTTGCATTATTATTTATTTCTTCAGAAGAATAATCTCTTATAGAAGAAATATTTGTATCAGGTTTTGGTTTTATTACTTTACCAGAGTCTATAAAGGCATAAGAACTGAAAAATAAAAACAAAGGTAAAATAACAATTATAATTACACTTATAAGTAATTTCATAAAAAATTAAAATAAATAACACATATATACATATAATATTATAATATTTTGAAGATAAAAAAAAGCTAATTTTTATTATGATTTATAATTAAATTTGTCCTAAAAAATGTATTTTATCTATAAATTTTATATTATTTTTTTCAAGTTCATCTAAAATAGGTTGATATATTTCTTTAATTAATGGAACTTGAACACCTGTTGTTGTTATCTTACCATTAAGTATTAATTTAGTAGCAATTGCTACTGGTAAACCAACTGTTTTTGACATAGCTGTATAAATTTGATTTTCACCTATTACAACCATAGAAGACTGAAGTTGTTTTTTTTGATTTAACTCAACATAATCAATTTTATGCAACATGATAACCATGTCTTTATCTTCTGGAGATAGAGTCCATTTTCTTTCTAAAATATGTTGTAAAATTTGAGCAGGAGTAGCATTTTTAATTCCAACTTTTATTCTTTTAAATAAGTCTAAATACTCTAACATTTCCATAAGATCTGAATCTTGATCTATATATAAATAATGTTCAACTTTTAACTCTACAGAATCACTTACATCATAAGCTAAAAAAGAATTTATAAAATCTCTAAAAGTCATATTTTCAGAATCTTCCATTATATAACTATCATCTGTCATTCCTAATTGAACAAACATATCCCAAGCTCTGCAAAACCCTGGTCTTCTTAATGTACCTCTAAAAAAAGTTTTTACATTTCTTAAGCCATACAGATCTATATATTTTAAAGAATCTCTATTTGCATAACCTTGAAATCTTCCATGCCCTTCTATTTCTATATATTCTGTTCTTCTAAAAAGCTTATGGTAAGGGATATATTTATATTTACCTTCTTGAATAAATTTTACGGCACCGCCTTGACCTGCTAAAACAACATTTCTTGGATTCCAAGTAAATTTATATTTCCAAGGATTATCTTTTTCCGATTCAAATGAAACTAATCCACCAGTAAAAGATTCAAACGCTGTTATTTCCATTCCTTGCTCTTTTAAATCATCAATCATTTTCATAGCAGAAAGATGATCAATACCTGGATCTAAACCAATCTCATTCATAAAAATCAATCCATTTTCTTTTACTTCAGCATCGAGTGATTTTAACTCATCTGAAACATAAGAGGCTGTTACTAAATGCTTTTTTAATTTTAAACAATCTTTGGCTATTGGTAAGTGCATAAAAGCAGGTAGCATTGATATAACAATATCTGAATCGGAAATAAAATTTTCTCTTTCTATCTGATCATTAACATTAAAACTATGTGTTTTTATTCTTGGATTTTCTAAAATATTGGGTTGTATATTATGAGTAGAAATATCTACTATATTTATGTTCCAATCTTCTTTTTCAGCATTTTCTGAAAGATAGTTTAATAAATATGAGGTCGATTTTCCTGAACCTATCACAAGTATTTTTTTCATTTATACTTCCTTTTTAATAATATTTTATATTTTATAGAAGAACTTAAATCTAAATATTTATTATATTTTAAATCTATTTTTAAATTAAATGGAAAATTTTAAATCTTTATTTTTATTTCGTTAATAATACAAAGAAAAAATAGATATTTGTTATTATATTATTGTATGTATTTTCTTTGAGGGAAAAAAATGGACGTTAATGTTAGTTTACCAAGTACACATAACCTTTTTGCAGATAGAGCTAAGGAGCTTGCATTAGATAATTCGATAGATAATGGATTAAATAAAAATGTTGATGGAAAAAGAAAAGCTAATCCTGTTCTTGATGGATTATCAAAAATAATCACTGATGCACAAAATGATAATAAAAAAACCGTGAGTTCACCCGCTTTAAAAGCTTTAGTTGAAGTTGATAATGACTTATCTGATATTGAAGAAACTTTAGATTTTGTAAAAGAAAAAACTGATGGTGGAAATTTAACTGATGAAGATAAAAAACAAATTATAGATCTTTTATTTAAATTAGATCAAAAATTAGCTGCTATTCAGAAAAAATTAGATGCTATAGGCGAAATGATAAAGAGAGATGATAAAGCTTCTAAAGAACAAGAAAGACTTATGATAACTTCTAATGTTTTAAGAAAACAAGCTGAAGATCAAAGAGCAAATCTTGAAGGTAATACACCAGCTCCAGTTCCAGTTCAAGTTTCAGCACCAGCAGAAGCTAAATAAGTTTTAATTTAAAATTTACTAGAAGTGAGAAGTGAGAAGTAAAAGTTATGGGAAAAGATTTAATTCATGCCTAATTCTTTTTACTCTTTATTTCTCTCTTTTTAATTTAACATATTAAAAAGATTATTTAATTCATGCTCCTAATCATTTTTACCTGTATAATTTCATAAGTATATTAAGAAAAATTGGTTTGAGAAAAATAATTAAAGATAAGGTTTTGTTTATGAAATTCTTATCTTTTTACTTTTTACTTCTCACTTATTACTAAGTATAATTATGTTTTTATTAAATTGGTCAAATGATAAAAAAATATTTTCAAATACGAGAAATCGGTGGTTATTCTATAATCAATAATATATCTTTTATAAAAATAAAAGGTTCAGATTCTGAAAAATATATTAATAGCCAAACAACAAATAAACTAGACGGAATAGAAAATCTGGCAGGTCTTTATAGTTCCTTAACAGATCGAAAAGCACACATAAAATCAATTTTTAGTATTCATAAAATAGATGATACTTTTGTAGTTTTAGCTGAAAAAAAACAAAGTGAATCACTTATTGAACACCTTGAAAATTTTAACTTCAGTGACGATTTTGAAATACAAGATTTAACTAATGAATATAGTTTTTTATTAATTCAAGGTTTTTCTTCTGAAAAAATAATAAAAGAGTTTTTTAAACTAGAAAAAATATCATTTTTAGAAAATGCAGTAGTTTATTATGATAAAGAATATAATAATATAATAATTGGAAAAGATGAAATTTCTACTGATGGTTTTTTAATAATAACTAAAGAAAAAGAAAATCTTACTAAATTAGTTGATATTTGTAATAAAAATGAATTTTTAAATATTGATGATGAATTTTTTGACATTTTTAGAATAGAAAAAGGTACTCCTAAATATGAAATTGATTTTGATGAAAATAATTTATTACCAGAAACAGGGTTTGAAAAAACTCATGTAAGTTATGATAAAGGTTGTTATTTAGGACAAGAAGTAATAGCTAGAATAAAAACTTATGGAACAATACCTAAAGCACTTATAGGATTAATTTTTGAAGATAATATTCCTCCATATAATTCAGAAATAATTATTAATGGAAAAAATCAAGGAACAATAAAAAGTAGTTGTTATTCTTATTTTTTTGATAAAAATATTGCTTTAGCTTATCTACATAAAGATTTTAGAATACCAGATGAAAAACTAGTTTTTGACTCAAATGGAATTATATATAACGCAAAAGTTAGTTTGTTACCTTTTTACAAAAAAATATCAAAAGATGAAAAAGCAAAGTTTTTTTATGATCAAGCACTAAATGTTTTTGCAGAAAATAAAGAAAATGAAGCAATAGAATTATTAAATAAAGCGATTGAGTTAAAAAATGATTTTTCAGATGCTTATGAGTCACTTGGTGTTATTTTATCACGAGTAGAGAAATATGATGAAGCTATTGAGGTTATGACAAAATTAACTGAAATATCACCAAATGAACCAATGGCAAGAACGAATCTTTCAGTTTTTTATATGAAAAAAGGTGATAAAGATGAAGCTGAAAGACAAATGGGACTTGCAACAGTTTTAAAATTTAAAAAATCGGCTTCTGATATAAAACAAAAAAAAGTAGAAGAACAATTAAAAAAACAACAAATAGAA
>JBBTGK010000205.1:0-12726 GCA_038060635.1 Cyanobacteriota bacterium
AACATTCCACCATAATTCATTATTTTTCTATTTTATTAATGAAGTTTTATAATACCAGAATATAAAATTGATTTTGAATTATTGAATTATTCATACAATAAAAATTTTAAAAATATTATTTTAGAAAAATTAGAAAAAATACGAAATAAATATGTTTTTTATCGTATGAAAGAATTAAATATTGATATTTCTGAAAAATTTCAATCTCTTTTGGAAAGTAATGAAATAATAGAAAGATTTATGGAAGATTTGGAATTTATTCTAAAAAAAACAACTATGACAGATTTTAAATTATTAGATGAATATGATGATGTAATTTTTGAAGGTGCTCAAGGTCTTCTTCTTGATCAAAACAATGAGCTTTTCTTTCCACATCTAACTAGATCAAATACAGGAATAACAAACATCAATAGTATTGTAAATGAATATTGTAATAATTTTAAAACTAATGTTAAAGATGAAATTATTTATATTACTAGATGTTATTCAACAAGACATGGTGCGGGAAAATTTAATACAGAACTAAGTGAGAAACCTTATAAAAAAATAGAGGATATTACTAATATTACTAATAATTATCAAGGCTCTATAAGATTTGGATGGTTAGATATTGATTTATTATCAGAATCAATAAAAAAAGATATAAAAAACAAATCAAATAATGATTGTATTAGTTTAGGTATTACATGTCTTGATCAAATAGATGACAAAGAAAATACAACTTATATTTATAAAGGAAAGATTGTTACTTCGTCTATTGATGTTTTTTTGGAAAGAATCAAAGTATTAACAGGAATAAATAATTTGTATTTAAGTTATGGAAATACAAGAGAAGATATAAAATTAAATAAAAATTAATTCATCTTTTAATGATAAATTACCTTGTAAACCACCTGAATGTATTAATAAAACATTACTTTCTTTATTAAAATAGTCTTTTTTTAATAAATCTAAAAAAGCATATACTAATTTACCAGTATATACAAAATCTGTTTTTATATTAGTTTCTCTAAAAAAATTATTCATTGTATCGAGAAGTTCTTGATTCTTTTTTGCATAACCACCAAAATGATAATCATAAAATATTTTACAATATTCTTTTTTCTCTTCTTTTATAGAAGAAAAATCTTCATTATTTAATAAATCACTAAAACCTTTTAAAACAGGTATCCCTATTATTATTTGCTCTTTTTTTGATGAATTTACAATACCCATATAAGTTGTACCTGTTCCCATTGCACATAAAATATGAGTATATTTTTCAATATCAACTAAATCTAATATTTCTTTAGCTCCTTTTATACCAAGAAGCCCTGAACCACCTTCGGGAATAATATAAACATCACCAAATTTTTCTTTTAAAAAATCAATTTTTTCAGTTTTTTTTCTATAATCACTTCTGCTAAAAAATTCTAATTGCATTCCATATTCTTGAGCTGATTTTAAGGTATGAGATAATTCTGTAGGTTTTTCACCTCTTATAACACCAATAGATTTTAAATTTAGTTCTTTTATTGCAAAAGCACTTGCTACAATATGATTAGAATAGCAACCACCAAATGTTAAAATAGTATCATAATTATTTTTTATACAATCTTCTACATAATATTTCAGTTTAAAAATTTTGTTTCCTGAAACAACTTCATGAATTTTATCAATACGAAGAATATCAGCATTAACTTTTTTTGAATTTAATTCTTCTAGGTTTATATTTTCTAAATACATATTATTTAAATTAAAATTTGGAACTAACATATTCAATTATAGGTAAAAAATCTTCAATCTTTTCTACTTCGTGCCAATTTATAAAAGGATCATTTCTAAACCAAGTTAACTGTCTTTTGGCAAAGTTTCTTGTATTTTTTTTCATTAATTCTTTAGAATCATCCAAAGAACAATTTCCTAATAAAAATTCTTTTGGTTCTGAATAATTTATGGTTTTTAAAAGAGGTAAATCTTTACCATATTTATCCATAATAAACTTTATTTCATCAAGTAAACCCATTTCAAACATTTTTTCAACTCTATCACTGATTCTTTTATATAAATTCTCTCTTTCAATATTAAGTCCGATATAAGTAATATCATAAACAGGTGAACTAGATTTTTTTTGTAAAGAACTTAATTTTTCACCTTTACTTTCAAAAACTTCCAAAACTCTAATAACTCTAAAAAGATCATTATAATGAATTTTTTCGGTAGCAATAGGGTCTATTTCCATAGCTTTTTCATATAAAAATAAATTACCTTTAGTTTCTGCTTCTAATTTCATTTTTTCTCTAAATTCTGGAAGTGGAGGAATTTCTGCCATAGAATAAGCTTGAATTATAGTTTTTATATATAACCCTGTCCCGCCTACAATCATTGGTATAAAACCATCTTCGTATATTTTTTCGATAATATTTTTTGCTTCTGTTGCATATTCTGAAACGGTATATGTTCTAGTTGGCTCACAAATATCAATCATATAGTGTTTTACTTCTTTTTGTTCTTCTAAAGAAGGTTTAGCAGTTCCTATATTAAAATCTTTATATATTTGTCTAGAATCAGCTGATATTATAGGTATTGAAAGTTTTTTAGCTATTTCCATTCCTAAATAACTTTTTCCTATTCCTGTTGGGCCTGCAATTATTACAAGCGGTATTTTTTTATTCACTATTTTAAAAAGGTTTTATTTCAAATTTTTTTAATAATTTTCTTTCAAAATCTTTATTTGATAAAACTGGTACCGAATAAAAATAAACATTTGTTTTTCTTGAATTAAAATCAGCTAAGATATAACCACGATAAGCAGTTTCTAAAAGAGTTATATCTTTTACTACTAATGGAGCGATTGGTGTTAAATAATTCACAAATGAAGGTATTGGAGATGATATTGAGGTAGCTACAAATTCTTCAATAACTTTTTTATTTTTAAACATTAGTTTTCCTTGAATAAACATGTGAAGATCACCTGTAAAAACAAGAGTATTTTTTATATTATTATCATAAATATATTCTAACATTTCTTGTTTTTCCTTCATATATCCATCCCATTCATCAAAGTTAAGTAAAGCACCAAAAAAGTTAGTTTCCATCATCATAGTATTATTGGAGATGATTTTCCATTTAGCTTTACTATTTTTTAGATTATCTTTTAACCATTGCTTTTGTTCTTTTCCTAAATAAGTATTATCTTCTTTATATGATTTTATAGTACAAGGATAATTTAAAATTTGTAAACCATCACAAGCAGGCTCTTTTCTATACTGCCTTCCATCAAGAAAATATAAATCTAATAAATTTCCAATATTATAATTTCTATAAATTTTATTTTCACCAATTTTTCTAACAGGATTATATTCAAAAAAAGCTTGATAACCATCTTTCATTTGTTTTTCTTTTATTTTTGAAAAATCAACTCCAGAATAATCATTTTCTATCTCATGATCATCCCAAATATACATAAAAGGTATTTTTTCTTTAGCTTCTTTATAGAAATTATCAGTAAAATAGTATTTATATTTTTTTCTATAACTTTCAAGATCTTTTCCATAACCAGACTCATCTTTTCTATATTGATATTTAGCGTGTTCATAAATAGAATCGCCTAACATAATTATTAAATCAGGATTGTCTTCAATTATATATTTGTATGAGGTAAAATAGCCACCACCAAAGTTTTGACAAGAAACAAAGGCAATTCTTAGTTTTTTGGGATCTTCTGGTAAAGTTTTTGTTTTTCCTGTTTCACTATATTGATTATTATATTTAAATCTGTAATAATAAGTAGTATCTTGTCTTAAATTATCAATATCTATTTTTAAAGTATGATCTTTATTATTATTTGTATTAATTTTACCATTTTTTAGTATTTTATCAAAAGTAATATCTTTTGAAACTTCATATTCGACTTCCAAAGCATCTATTTTATCATCTTGAACTCTAGACCATAAAATAACTGTTTTTTGAGTTGGATCTCCAGATGAAACACCATCAACGAAATAATTAGATCCAGCAGTTGCATTTTTGCCAAAGCTCAATAAAAAAAATAGAAGTAAAAAAGTCTTTTTTATCATAAAAAATTAGGTTATGAAATATTATTATTTAATAAATCTAACATAAATATTAAAAAAAAACTATTAATTATTTTGATAGGTATTTTTTGTATTATTTTGGATATATGTTATTTTATTAAACAATGTAAACATTAAGGTTACTTAGACTTTCCTTAACCTAAATTTTAGATTAAAATAGAATTGTAAATTTATAATTATTGTTTTGGTAGATTTTTGTAATACAAGATGGTTTAAGTCAAACAATTTAAACCCAATCGTTTCTTGTTAACTTGTGATTTGGGACATGTTTTGTGTGTGTGTCAAATCACTGAGAAAATAATACAAAAAAAGAGATAGTGTATATAGTAGATTAAAATATACCAGAGAGATTTAATAACATGGCAGAAAAACTTGTAATAAATGGCGGAATACCTTTAAGAGGAGAAGTCGATGTATCAGGAGCAAAGAACTCAGCATTAGTTCTTATTGCAGCTGCAATTCTTTCAGATGAAGATGTGCAACTTGATAATGTCCCAAAATTAACCGATGTTGTTACAATATGCGAGTTACTAAGATTTTTGGGTGCAAAAGTTAAAATTGACGGAAATACTGTTTTCATAAATGCTAAAGATTTAAATAAAAATTCTGCCCCTTATGATCTTGTAAGCAAAATGAGAGCTTCATTTTTTACACTTGGACCATTACTTGCAAAATTTAAAGAAGCTCATGTTCCATTACCTGGTGGCTGTGCAATTGGTTCAAGACCAGTTGATATACATCTTAAAGGCTTAAAAGCTCTTGGAGCTGAAGTTTCTATAGAACATGGAATGGCAATAGTTAAAGCTGAAAAATTAACTGGTAATAAAATATATCTTGATTTTCCTAGTGTTGGTGCAACAGAAAATATTATTATGGCCGCTTCTTTAGCTGAAGGAACTTCTACAATAGAAAACGCAGCAAGAGAACCAGAAGTAATAGATTTAGCTAATTTTCTTAATTCAATGGGTGCAAGAATACATGGAGCAGGTTCTCCAACGATAACAATTCATGGTGTGCCAAAGCTTTCTGGTACAAGACATAGTGTTATTCCTGATAGAATTGAAGCTGGTACTTTTATGTTAGCTGCAGCTGCAACTAGAGGAAGTATTATTGTTAATAATGCACAAGAAAAAAGACTTGAATCTTTAATAAGTAAAATGCTTGAGTCAGGAGTTAAAATTGATATTTTATCGCCTAATAGACTTAAAGTTGATGCAACGCAAAGAATAATAAGAGCTGTTGATGTAAGAACAATGCCTTATCCTGGATTTTTTACAGATTTACAATCTCCTATGGTTGCATTTCTTTGTACCGCTAAAGGAACAAGTGTTATGTATGAAACAGTTTTTGAAAATAGATTTATGTATATAGATGAATTAAACCGTATGGGAGCTAGTATAAAAACAGAAGCTAATTTAGCTGTAATAAAAGGAGTTCCTTCTTTATCTGGAGCACCTGTTAGTTCAACAGATTTAAGAGCTGCTGCTGCATTATCAATTGCTGGTTTTGCTGCTGATGGAGAAACAATTATATCTGAATTACAATATCTTGATAGAGGATATGAAGATTTTGAAACCAAATGTTTAGGTATTGGTGGAAGAATAAAAAGAGTTAAAATAACAGAAGAAATAAAAAAGTAAATTTTTCTTACGGATATTTTTTGAAAGAATAATTTGATCATTCAAGAGGTTTTAGAAATAAAGCCTCTTTTTTTTGTAATATGTTTATTTATTTGTGTCTTTTGTAATATTTATTTTTTATCATTTTTACCAATGTTTTTTAGTTCATGAAGTACCAATTTCTCAGTTTCAATTAATGATTGAGCTATAAAATAAATAAAAGGCTCTAAATCTCCATTATCTGCTTTTATAAGAAATTCTATATAATCTTCTCTATTCTCATTTTTTATAACTATTGGAAGATATTTTTTCTTCATAAGAATAGTATTCATAAGAAGTCTAGCAACAGTTCCATTTCCATTATCAAATGGATGTATTCTTAAAAAATTATAATGAGCTATAGCACTTGTAACGATAGGATGCAACAAATCAATATTTTCATTAAGCCAAAAGAAAATATAATTTATTTGTTCTGAAACATATATTGGTTCTAAATAATAATGAATTGTACCGTCTAATTGTTGTACATGGTTTGAATCAATTTTATATTGCCCTGAACGTAAAATCTTTTTTATAGGTTCTCCAAATTTATTGATAGATTTAGTATAAGTAATACCTGAAAGAAGTAGAGTATTAAATTCTTTAATTAAAAATGGTTCGATTGTTCTATTATCTTTTATAACATCAAAAAGAAAATGAATAGCATCAGAATGATTCTTTGCTTCTAAAAAATCTTTGAGAGGTTTTCCTTTAATAGTAAGATCATATTTAAGAAAAAAACCTGTTTCTTTTCTTGTTAAAGTATTACCCTCAATAGCATTAGAATGATAAATCCAATCAATAATTATTTTATCTTGAAGGGTAACCCAAACATCTTCATGTATATGTTTATACCAATTTATTTCATCATTTAATTCTGAACTTAAATTCAATAATGATTTTAGCTTTACAGAATCTTGTATTTTATAAAAAATATCGATTTGCTTTTCTTGTATCATGTTATAACTAATTTTCCTTAATTTTCCTATTAATTATATATGAGTAATTATTACCAATAATAACTCTATTTAATAATTATATATTATTTATGAGCATTTTAAAATAGCTTATATAAACCTATAAAACTATATTATTAAAGAATTAGTAGCAAAAATATAAAAAAAATAGTATTAAGTAATATGAAAATATAATTAAGTAATCAAGTTATGTATGATAAAACTTTCAAATCATAAAAAAAGTAGATTTTAAGATATAATTAAGCCTAAAAAATATTCACACTATCTTTTTTGATTGCAATATCGGCTTGTAGTCTTTTTCAACATCAAAATACACCAAATAAAAACAGAGGTGGTTGTTGAGCTGAATCGAAATGCACGAGTTAACTTCGCTTGCTTGTTTCGACTCAGCTGAATGTACTCGTTATGAGATATTATTAATTGGAATTGGTATTACTTTTTTCAAAAAAAATAATAAATTTATTCACTATTTTTCTTTTTAAGCTAAAAATATTTTATAATGTGTAATGTAAAGATAATAATTTAGTCAAAATAAGGTTAGTTATAATGGCATCAATATTTACAAAAATAATAAATGGAGAAATCCCTTGTTATAAAATATTTGAAGATGAGCATACCTTTGCTTTTTTGGATATTACTCCTATAACAATAGGTCATACATTAATAGTACCAAAAATTGAAATTGATTATTTTCTTGATGTTCCAGAACCATATTTTTCAGCAGTATTTAAGAATGCAAAATTTATTTCTCAAGCTATTCATGATGCTACTGAATGTACTCGTGTAGGTACTATTATTGCTGGTTGGGATGTACCACATTTTCATTATCATCTTATCCCTATGAAAGATTATACAGATTTAGATTTCAAAAAAGGGACAAAAAGAACAGCAGAAGAAATGATATCTATTCAAAATAAAATAATTTCAAATATTAAGGCTTAATATGACAGGAATAATTGCAGTTGTAGTTTCTATTTTTATGTTAGTTGGTGGTATATTACCTCACTATTCTAATAAAATTTTTGAAGATAATCTTAAAGAAGCTTTTAATTCTTCAAAAATAATAGTTAAAACTTATAAATCACCTAGTTATTCTATGTTAGCAGGGGACTTTGAGAGAATCGAAATTAATGCTAATAAATCAAGAATAATGAATATAGATTTTGATAATTTAAAAATGGTTGGTCAAGATATAAAAATAGATTATTCAAAATTGACTCCTGAAACAAATAGTTTAGATTTTATAAAAAAAGGTAAGGCCGATTTACAAATTATACTTTCAGCAGAAACCGTTGCAAAAATAGCAGATATACCTTCATTAACATTAAAATTAAATAATATGTTATCAAATCTTAAAATACCTTTACCTATTATGTCTGGTGAAATATCTGTTGATCAAGTTAGTCTTGTTTTTGAAAATAATAAACCAACAATAAAAGGTAATCTAATTTCTTTAGGTGGATTTATTACTATACCGTTTAGTTTTTCTTTTGATCTTGTAGTTACAGCAAAAAATACACTAGAAATATATAAACCTCAATTAATTGTAATGAATGAACCTTTGATAATTGAACAAATACAAGATTTTGTTAAATATGTAAATCCTATTCTTGATATTAAACAAATAAATAAAACAGGTAAAGATATTCAATTAAAAAACTTATATTTTAAAGATAATAAACTTAAAATAATAGCTGTTGTTTTAGTTAAATAATATTACCAATTTAAAATATTCAAAATAAATTTTTTATTATCAAAAGAATCAATATCAGATTTAAGATTATCTGAAAAAGATCCTGTAATAATAGAGGTATCACCTAATACAACAACTTTTCCATTACCTATATTAGAAACAGCAGCTAAACCAAAAGGTCCTTGTCTATAACCTTGTATTCTAAAACTAAAATTTGACGAAGATACAATTAATTTGGTTTGATTTTTATCCAATCCTGTAATACCTCCGTTTATTACTTCTATACTAGCTGAACTAAAAAACTCTAAAGAAGTAATGTCTTTGGTAATAAAATGAGTAGGAAAACTTTTTACAATAATATAATCTGAATTAACTGTGCTATCAGATTTTTCTTTTACTAAATCAATATTTATTTTTAAATTTGCGTGTTTTAATATTTTATTGATAGATGGTGATGAAAAAGCATCAAAACCACCCCATTCACAAGTTATAAATAATTTTTTACCACTTTTTACAAAATTAATTATTTTATCAATTTCAGAATCAGTATATTCAAATGATGGAGAAGGAATAATTAAAGTATCAATATCATCAAGATTATTTTCAGCTATAAAATTATCAAAATAAACAGTAAATTTATTATCTTTTAATAAATTTGATAAATTACTAAAATGATTATTTGTATTTAAATTAAAATCGCCTAAAGGTCTTTTACTTGTATCTATAAAAACTTTTCCACCTTCAATTATTTTAATTAGCTTTAAATCACCCAAATCAATATTTTTATCTAAGGTAGTCGTTATATTTGTTGTTTTAAAACCATTTTTTGATATAGTTAAAATATTTTTATTGCTAAAATCAGTAGTTTTTAATGAAAAAATGCCTTTATTATCACTTATGACTGAATTTTTATTAAGTGTAATATTTACGCCATCTAAAGGCTCTCCACTATCAGAAATAATACGACCTGATATATTTATTGGATTTTTAAATAATTCTATGGTTTTATTTATTGGCTCAGAAGTAAAAATATTTATTTTTGCATTTTCTTGATTCAATGTAATACTTTGATATCCATCATTTTCAACACTTATAGAATAATCATTTCCTGATTCTAAAAAAGAAAATTTAGTTGACCCTGTTGAATCTGTTTCTTGAATAGTTTCTTTTCCTTGGTGTGTAAGTTTTACTTTAGCTTTAATAAGGCCTTTTTTTTGATCTGCATCTACTACAGAAATATATAAAGTTCCTATTCTATTGTCTATAAGATTAGTAATACTAGGAGGCGTAGAAGAAGTAATTGGTTTTATAGACGGTTCTACAGAAACTGTAAGTTGATTTTGACATGAAAAAATCAAAATCGATAAAAAAAGTATTCCCAGTACTCTAGGATTTATTATTTTCAAAAACTTTAAACCTCAATTTTTAAATTCCAACATGAATTATAGCGGATTTATAATAAATCTATACTTCAAAGTGTTTAATTATATTTTTATGATAAAATTAAGTTAATTATATTTGATAGAATCTTTTTGGTAAAAATGAAAAAAAAATTACTTAGTTCATTAATTGTATCAACCTTTATATTAGGTGTTTCTTTAAAATCTGAAGCTGTAGAAATAGCTTTTTCAGATAAATCAAAAAATAGTGCCCCTATAATAAAATTTAATGTCAATGCACCTCTTCCCATGAATCTTTCTTTTAATGGAAAAATTGACTTTAGTCCTGCATATTCAAATCTTGTTGGTAGTATGAAAAATACAGATACTGAAAGATGGTCTTTTATGGCAAATGCTGAAGGAAATTTAGCTTATAATTTTTTACTTTTTAATGCAAAAACTATTGTAGGAGATATTAATCCTACCTTATCACCTTATGTTGGGTACAAACAATTTGCTACTCAGTATGGTTATGGCGGTTTAGCTCTTGAAAAAATTGAACCTACTTTTGGCGTTTCTACAGTAGGTGGAATTAATTATGGTTTAAGAGCTTCTACAAATTTACCATTAGGTTTCTTTATTTATGGAGATGCTGGTTTTACAACTTTGTTGAATAATGGTACTTGGTGGGAATATCGTCCAGATACTTCAGGAAAATATGAATCTAAAAATTTAACTACTCCAAAATTAGAAGTTGGAGCAAGCTTTAATTTTTTAAATTTATTAACACTAAAAGCATCATATAATTACTACTTTTTATATGATCTTAGAACAAAACAAGCTTTTATAGATGAATCTTCTAAATCAAGTATTCAATCTATAGATCTTGGTGCCACATTCCTTTTCTTTTCTATTTAATATTTTATTTTGTAGAATATTAAATTTTTATGGGTTGGTTAGACAATAAAAAAAATAGAGCTAAATTTTTTATTTTTTCTTTAAAGTTTTTAAGAAGTATTATTCCTGTATATGTAGCAGTTTATTTCTTTATTGTCTTTCCATTTAATATTTATCTTGACCGAGATTTAGAATTAAATGGAAAAAAAGCCATAGGAACTGTAACTTTAGATAAAATAAATGAAGGTAAAAAAAGTAGTTATAGAACAATTAAAGTTGAGTATTCTAATAATGAAATACCTTATGAAAAATGGTTTGTGTATGAGAAAGTCAAAATAGGTAATAAAATAGAAGTCTATTATTCAGAAATATCTCCTAAACACTCAATTTTATTTAAAAACAAACCACTTCAAAAGCCTTGGGATGAAGGACTTTTAAGAAGACTTCTTATTCTTTATTTTATTGGATCTGTATTCGCAAGTTTAGCTTATTATTTTTATAAATATGAGGATGGTAGCTCTATTTTACTAAGCAACAGACTAAAAGGGAATTAATTTATTATTTAAGTTTCTTAAACCAAATTGCAAAATGTTCTTGAGCTTCCCAATTTTTTACATGATAAGTTAATTTATTTTTTTCTATTTTTATACCTTTTGTAGAAGTAAAATCACTTGTTGCAATTTTATATTTATCAGAAAGATGAATATTTGCAACTAATAAGCTATCTTCAACTTTTCCTTTCCAATTTCCACCTGTAAAATTATATTCAACAAATATTGAACTAATAGAATCATTATCAACAGGAACAGCAGAACCAATTTTAGATCTATATTCAACATGAATATTTAGTTTTTCATTTGCTTTAAAAAAAACATCTTTTACCCAATAAGATTCATAAAATTCTTCAATACCGCCTTTTACTAGAACTCTTTTTGCAGTAGTTTTTTTGCCATTTATAGATGTTAAAAACTTAGTAAAACCTGTTTTATTTTTTCTTTCTGGTGCAGAAATATCTCCATAACCTTCTTCTGGAAAACCCATTTTTACTATTTGAGAAGATTTACTTTGATTTTTAAATACAAAATCAACACTAACATCATAATAAGTATCATAAATATCCATTTTTATTACTTCAGAAACCATTTGTATATATTTATGTTCCCCTTTTATTATTTTAAGAGTACCACCTATACCTTCAATACCTCTATCATTTGCATAAGATTTTATTGGATTTAAAATAGAAATTAGTATAAAAAAAATAATCATAGTTATAAATCTTGATCTTTTTATCATAAAATTTAGACCTTTTATTTTGATTATAATTTTATAAAATATTGAATTATAATATCATCTCTAATTAAAATATGTTTACTCTATTGTATAATAAAAAAATGCTAGAAATAGAATATGAAAATAAAATCATTAAAGTAAATAATAAGATATTAAAAAAAGCTATGGTTTTTCAAATAAAATATTTGAGTATATTCATCTATCTACTGTTATTTTTTATTCCGTTAAACTCCTATTCAGAAGAATTAGAAGAGAAAAATATTTTAAATGAAGAATTATCTTATTTATTAGAAGATAATAAAAATTCTAAAACTATTCAAGAAATAAAAAAACAAAATGATGGTTGGACAAAAATTGACTCAAAAGATCTTATTGTAAAAAGAGCTAAAAATGATGGTAATTTTATTTGGCTAAAAGTAAAAATACCTCAAAAAATAGATGAAAAATTAAATAGTCTTTTTTTACCTCCAGCAGAAAGAATATATCAACTTTATCTCGAAGATAAATTAATATATGAATATGAAGGAATGAAAAATAAAGATTTAGAAAAAATAAATACCAAAATAATTAATTATTATTGGAAATTAGTAAGTTTAGAAAAAGGATTTGCAGGTAAAAACTTATATGCTCATATATATTCTAAAGAAAAAAATATTGGATTCTATGGGCCTCTTTCTTTAAGTACAGAAGCAGGACATATAAAACTCTGTGTCAAAATACATAAAGAAGGTATCATCATTATAGGAAGTGACTCAA
>JBBTGK010000206.1:0-6475 GCA_038060635.1 Cyanobacteriota bacterium
TTGGCATCAATTACAAATATAGTAAAAGAACCACCTACAATAAATTCAGGTACTTGGGGTAATTATGCTACTATAAAATATTTTTCTAAGGAAATAGGAAATGTAGAAGAAAAAGATTTTTTCTTAGCATTATCAAACCAACAAATAAAAGATTATGTAACTGCAATAAATTTATATGAAAAAATAGATTTACCAGAATCTCATAATAATTTAGCTGTTATATATATAAAACAAGGTAAAAAAGTTAAAGCAATTGAAGAATTAAATAAAGCCTTAACGCTTGATAAATATATGGTTGAAGCTAGATATAATTTATCTTTATTAGATAAAACTAAAGAAGCTCCTGAAAGTGAAAAAGTAACTCTTATGAAAAAATATGCTTCTAATGTTCCAATGATTTCTTTACCACCAGATAAATATTACAAAAAAGCTTTTTATAAACCTCTTTCTATACAAGATTTTAGCCCTTTAAATATCTTTTTGTTTAATAAATTTTTAAAAGAAAGTGAAAGCTCTATAATTGAAGCAACAAATTTAATTGTACCTGCTTTTATCGCTTTTTCTATTACTGTAATACTGTTATTAGCTTCTATTTTTATTCCTCAAACTTATGTATCCACAGCAAATAGAAATTATTTAAGAAGATTTATAGGTATTTTTGTACCAGGTTTTTCTTATAATTGGAATCTTTTAGGGCCTATAATATTTTCATTATGGCTAGGTTTAGGTATTACAGTTATGTTTTATTTTGGACTAAGTTTTGAAAAAATAAAACCAACTATTGGGCTTTTAACAACTTTTGCATTACCTGATTATTCTAAACTTTCACCAGATATTAGCGTAGATCTAGCTTTTAGTAGAGAGATTGGTCTATTAACTTCAGTTTCCTTTGCCATTATTTGGCTATTTAATTTCTTTTACATTATGATTTCTAAAAGATTTGTTCAAGATTAAAAAATAATAAATACAAGATAAAAAATCTATATAAATAAAATAAAAAATGTTAAAATGCTAAATAGTTATACATATGAAGTAGAAGTAAAGAAATCTAGAAATGAAAAAAATAATAACTATATTTACATTAATAAATTTTTTTTCAGTTTTTAGTGGTTTGCAAGGTTTTGCAAATGAAAATAATTTAAAAAAAACAATAAATGAATCATCAATATATATTTTAGATAATAATGTTTTTAACTTTAATAGTATTAATGAAAAAAATTTAACTTATTTAAATAATAATATTCCTTTTTTTTCGATAAAATCAGAATCTTTAGAATCTGAAAATAAAATAGAAACACATAATAGTTTATGGATTGCTAGTATTTTTGTTCCATCTTTAGGGCAAATTTTAATGGGTGATACATTAAGAGGATTAAAATTTCCTTTAATTATGTTTTTGGGTAGTATTTCAATTTTTCTAATTTTTTATCGCAGCATGTATGATGGTTTAGGGATACTTATTGGAGCTTCTTTTTCTTTAGTATTTATATTAATAATTCATATTTGGAATGTAATAGATGCCTTTATTCTCTCAAAGAAAAAGGGTAATTTAATTTTCGAATATAATGATGATAAAAAATAAACTACCCTTTATTTTTAGTAAAAATAGCATTTATAGTAGATAGATTTCTATATTAACTTCAGTTCCTTTTGCCCTAATTTCATTTTGTTATTATATAAAATACAGGATTTTTTATCGAACTCAGGTTATATTATAATTTCTAAAAGATTTGTTCAAGACTAAAAATAATAAAAACATTTATAACAACATTTATAACAATATTTATACTTTTATTTACAAAACCCTTTAAATACTAAAGAAGAGACAGTTATTTTAAACTCAAAAGAGGTATCTTATCTTTTAGTTAATTGTAATTACTCTCACAATCTCACTCTAAATATAAAATAAATAGATTGGAGTTGATAAATATTAGAAACGAAAAGAATTTAAGCTTTTATTGTTTTAACTTTATATTACCTATAGCAATAAAATGAAGAAAAATTAAGTATTTCACTGTATTGCATTATTTTTATTTTTCATTTAATATCTTATGTAGCTATTGTTTTATAAAATGAAAGAAAAGCAAAATTATATGTATTATTTTTTTACAGGAGAATTTATGAGATGCAAGATATTCAACAAGGATTTGGCCCCCATCTGACCTTAGATCTAAAAAAGTGCAATAAAGAAAAACTAAGTAATTTCGATTTAGTTTTTGATGTTCTTAATGAACTTCCCGAAAAAATTGGGATGACAAAAATTACACAACCTTATGTGTTCAAATATTCAGGGTTAGTTCCTGAAGACAAGGGAATAACAGGCTTTATAGTAATCGCAGAAAGCCACATTTCTATACATACATTTCAAGAAAAAGATTATATTTTTATCGACGTTTTTTCATGCAAACCTTTTGATTTTGATTTTGCTGCAAAATATTTTGCTGAAGTATTTGAAGCTCAAGAATCTGAAATCAATGTAGTAAAAAGAGGTTTTGATTTTGAAAGAAGCGTAATTCCACCAAAAAATAAAGAATTAGCCCTAGTTGGCGTATAAAAAAACTTTTAGGTATAACAATACCTAAATTACAGTATTTTATTTAATTTATTTTTTTTAGGAGGAATCATCGTGTATGAATATAATTTTGGCGGATTAGAAGAAGAATTTAGCCAATACCACAATTCAAAATATGTCGTTTTACCAGTACCATACGATAAAACAAGTACTTGGGGACAAGGTGCCGAAAAAGGACCTTTAGCAATATTAGAAGCATCTGCAAATATGGAGCTTTATGATATTGAAACAAGAACCCAAGCATACAAAAAAGGTGTTTTTACATCAGAACCAATAATAACAGATAAAAATCCAGAGTTTCTTTTTGAAATGGTTTTGGAAAAAGCAAGAAATTTTATTAAAGATGAGAAATTTTTAATAACTATTGGTGGAAATCATTGTGTTCCAATAGGTTCTTGCAAAGCTTATAGCGAAAAATATCCAAAACTTTCTGTTTTACAAATAGATGCTCATTCTGATATGAGAGATAGTTATCAAGATAATAAATTTAGTCATGCTTGTGCTATGGCAAGAATGAGTGAATGGGCAAAACCTGTTATGGTTGGGATAAGAAGTATGGATGCTTCTGAAATAGAAAGCGTAAAAGGAAAAGATGTTTTTTATGCTTCATATATTAGAAAAAATCCAACTTGGATAAAAGAAGCCGTTAATGCTCTTACTGAAGATGTTTATATAACTATCGATCTTGATGGTTTTGATCCTTCAATTATGTCAGCAACAGGAACTCCAGAACCAGGTGGACTTTATTGGTATGAAACATTAGAACTTTTTGAAGAAGTGGCAAAAACAAAAAACATTGTTGGATTTGATGTAGTAGAGCTTTGTCCAAATGAATTTAGCAATCCGTCTAATTTTATGGCAGCAAAACTAATCTATAAAATAATGTCTTTTATTGAATATTACAAAAAAATGAATGTATAAGGTGTATAAAAATGAGTAACAAAGAAATTTTAAAAGAAAAAATAAAGCATATAAATATAAAGGAGTTTGATGCTACTCCAATAATAAATTATTATGAAAGTATGGCTTTTCAGTCAAGAAATCTTGCAAGAGCTTCAAAAATATACGATCAAATGATTCAAGATAAAGATTGTACAATTATTTTAACACTGGCTGGTTCTTTAGTAAGTGCAGGTTTAAAACATATAATAATTGATATGATAGAAAATAATATGATTGATGCAATTGTGTCAACTGGTGCGAATATAGTAGATCAAGACTTTTTTGAAGCATTAGGTTTTAACCATTATTTAGGAGACCAATTTGCAGATGACAATCAATTAAGAGAAATGGGTATTGATAGAATTTATGATACCTATATTGATGAAGAAGAATTAAAAAAATGTGATCATACTATTGTAGAAATAGCTGATAAAATAGAGAAAAAATGCTATTCTTCAAGAGAATTTATAAATGAAATGGCTAAATATCTTATAGATAACAATAAAGGTAAAAACTCTATTATAAGAAGTTCTTATGAACATGGTGTGCCTATATTTGTTCCTGCTTTTTCTGATTGTAGTGCAGGTTTTGGTCTTGTATATCATCAAGTAAAAAATGAAAAAGAACATATAACAATAGATTCTGTAAGAGATTTTAGAGAATTAACTCAAATAAAAATAAAAGCTGGAGAAACTGGTATCTTAATGCTAGGTGGAGGAGTTCCTAAAAACTTCGTTCAAGATATTGTTGTTTCTGCTGAAATACTTGGCGTTGACGTTCCTATGCACAAATATGCAATTCAATTAACTGTTGCAGATGAAAGAGATGGAGCTTTATCTGGTTCTACATTAAAAGAAGCATCTTCTTGGGGTAAAGTTGATACATCTAATGAACAAATGGTTTTTTCTGAACTAACACTTAGTTTTCCTCTTTTGGCAAGTTATGCTTACCATCAAAAAAGTTGGAAACAAAGAAGTCCTAAAAATTGGAATAATAGTTTTTGAGGGTAAAAAAATGCTAGTAATGTTAAAATCAAGATCAATGACTCAATCAGAAAGAGAATTTTTTATGAAAAAGATTTTAGGATTTTTTGGAATAAAATAATTTAAAATTTATTCATTTTATAAAAGAAGAAATGTTTATAAACTTTTCTTCTTTTTTATTTTTTAGGATAACTCATATCATTCTAATGATTGTGCTTTACGCCTATCCTCAATGATATGAGTGTACTATAGAAATACATTCGATATTTTTTAAAATAAGGGCTGAAATTCAGTATTTACGTTAAATAATTCTTATGTAAAATCAAGGTTTCGGAGATCTAAAATAGAAATGTAGAAGGTATTTTTTCCTTTTATGAACTTAAATTTGCTTATGTACTTACTAGTTATTACAAGCAAAACTTAGCCCTCCAGATAGGTTAGTACATTTCCCTTGTAAATCAAGATTTAGCATTTTTATCGAATTTTGACAATTTCCTTCATTTCCCTCTTTGATAGTTGTAAGATAAGAAGATTTGCCAGCCAATTTAGCAGTCGAATTTTTGTTATATAAAATACTTAATTGTTCACATTGGTTGCCCATTATTTTTTGTTCTTCTTGGTTAGATTGTAAAGAATTACAAGCTGGTAAAATACTTATTGCTAATAAAGCAAATGTTAAGTAACTTTTCATAAAAACCTCCTTAAGGTTTATTTTAATAATAATACCTCGAAGCTCTGCTTCGGGGTTAAACAAAATGAAATTTTGTTTCCAAAGCTTTGGCTTTGGTGTTAATACAAACAGGGTTCCAGTACTCTGGGATTTATTTTAATAAATAATAACTTTAATTTAAATATATATTTAAATTAAAAAACAATCCTTCAAATGAGGTATAGCTAAAAGTAAGACAATTTTTTCATATAAAACTAATGTCTTGCATTCATAGGTACTTTTTATTTCATCAAAAATTGCTTTTATACGCTCAGTTTTTTATCTATAGCCTAGATAATTTAAGTAGATGCTAAACTAATAATTATTGCTATTCAAGTAAATTTTTTATTTTGTGCAATCCAAAAAATTGAATTGCACAAAATTATATTTTCAACGAAGTCTTTTAATTAGTAAAGTGCGTGTATAATATAGCGTTTAGGGCTATTATAATACTTATATTTTTTTATCACCCTGAAAAATGCTAATTATTACATACTACAGAATTATTTACTATTTTACATTTTCCATCTATATCTTTTTTTAGCTTATCTAAAGCATTAACACAACTAGATGCGTTATCTTGTGCTGCTATTTCTAAGTAATAAGAAGGAAATTTTGTTTTTACATTATTAGTATTTTTACCAGCATCAGTTAATAAATCTACACATTCTATTTTACTAAGTTTATTAACCCCATTTATATTATCTACAACATCAATAGCTTTTGAGCAAGACATAAATATAAAAAATGATGTTAATGCAATTAATTTTTTCATAAAAACTCCTTATATTTTTATAAATAGGGTATCTAAATTGATATAATTTTTTTAACCCTTTTTTAGAATAAAAAATAATAACATAAAAACAATATTAAGGAACATTTTTATTAGATTTTTTATTTAAATTTTTATCAAGTGAATTATTTTTAATAGGTATTATCTTGATATTTGTTTTTTAGAATTGTCTAATATTTATATTTTTGAATTTAAAATGACTACTTCTAAAAAAGGAATTGAACAAATAAGATAAAATATTTAGACTTACTTAGACACCGCTCAATAATAATTATAAGTCTTATTTAGCTTCTAATAAAAAGATAGTTTTAGTATAATATATCTTTAAACAGATAGTAGAAAAATAATGAAATATTATTGTAATACTTCAAGTATTTTGATATAATATAAGAATGAGAGTAGTAGAAAAACATAATATATCTAAAAATCATAAATATTTTAAAGAAATAGATATGTTATGTTTTTTTTCAAAGAAT
>JBBTGK010000207.1:0-11516 GCA_038060635.1 Cyanobacteriota bacterium
AACTTGGTAGAGAAATGCTTGAAAAAGTTGGATATATAGAGATAGGAATGGATCATTTTGCTCTTTCTAGCGATACTTTATTTAAATCTATGGCGAAAAAAACATTACATAGAAATTTTATGGGTTATACAAATAATTATACCGAATTATTAATTGGACTTGGTGTATCTAGTATTAGCGATACTTGGACTGGTTTTATTCAAAATAATAAAGATATAGATGATTATATGACTCAAGTTAATTCTGGGGTTATTCCTATTTCAGTTGGTCATAAATTAAGCCAAGAAGATACAATATTAAGAAGACATATTTTAAATATTATGTGTAATTTTGAAACAGATTGGAGTAATGAAGATTTACAAGATCCTGCTTTATTTATAGGTCTTGATAGAATGAAAGATTTAGAAAAAGATGGTTTGGTAGAAATTTTTTCAACTAATTTAAAAGTAACCGAAAAAGGTAAAATGTTTATCAGAAATATTTGTATGACTTTAGATAGTAGATTATGGAATAAACAAAGTAGTACTCAAATTTTTAGTAAGGCAATTTAGGAGATCTAATTAAAAATATATAGATAATAAATCTCAGATTACTGGGGTCATGTTTTTCTTAATACCAAAGCTTCTGCTTCAAGGTATTATTAATAAAATAAAAAATTTATACCTCTTTTTAAAATTTTAAGATAAAATATACCAACTAAGGATTTTAAAATTTTTTTACGGAGGATAATTATGGCACATGAATCTAAAGATTACTCTGCACTAGTAGGTAAGTTAGATGGTTTTTTAAGTCAAAAACAACTTGAAGCTCATTTTGGATTATATAAAGGTTATGTAACTAAACTTAATGAAATAGAAACAAAACTTTCAAGCATAGATCCAGCAACAGCAAACTACTCTTTTAATGAATTTAGTGAATTAAAAAGAAGAGAAGCCGTAGCTTTTAATGGAGCTTTTTTACATGAAATGTATTTTGAAAATCTTTCTCCAAGTGCAGATGCTGGAAGTGCTTCAAGTGAATTAAATGCAGCTTTAGAAGCTTCTTTTGGTTCTTTTGAAAAATTTGCTGCAAATCTTAAAGGCGTTGCAATGTCATCACCTGGTTGGTCAGTTCTTACATACAATAAAGTAGATAAAAAATTACACACTTATTTACTTCAAGAACATCATATTGGTTTACCAGTTCATCAAGAATTATTATTAGTACTTGATTCATGGGAACATGCTTTTATGATTGATTACGGTACAGCAAGAGTTACTTATGTTGATGGTTTTGCAAAACATATTAATTGGTCAGTAGTTAATGAAAGATTTGCTAAATTAGGTTAAAAACTAATTATAAGATAAATTTTATCTGTTTCGGGAATGCTTTAAAAGCATTCCTTTTATTTTGCAGGGGTTGTCTGAAAAATGTATTTTTTTATAAAATTACGAGGTTAAAAGCCAATGTTTCTGTAGGGGCGTTTTATGAAACGGCCTCTTTTTAGACAGCCCCTATTTATCATTAAGATTGCATACGCAATCATTTTTTAATAAGAAAAATTGTTATGAGTAATATAATAAAAAAAGAAGATCTTAAAATTTTAATTCAAAAATTAAAAGAAGATGGTAAAAAAATTGTTTTAACAAATGGTTGTTTTGATATTCTTCATATAGGTCACGCAGAATACTTAAAAGAATCTAAATCATTAGGTGATATTCTTTTTGTAGGTATTAATAGTGATAGTTCTGTAAAAAAATTAAAAGGTGATTCTCGTCCTTTAAATAATGAGATTGATAGAGCTAAATTATTAGGATACTTAAAATTTGTAGATTATACTGTTGTTTTTGATGAAAAAACTGCTGATAACATTATAGAATTAATTCAACCTAATATATATGTAAAAGGTGGTGATTATACAAAAGAATCTTTACCAGAATATGAAACCTTGAAAAAATATAATATTGATGTTGCTTTTGTTAATTTTGTAAATGGATATTCTACAAAAAAAATTATAGAAAAGATTAAGACTTAATTAGATATTTGGATCAAATAAAAAATACCGACTAAAATATATTTTAGAATATATTGTTTTGTTTTTTGTATGAAAGAAATTAATAAAAAAGATTTTTTTGATTTTTGTATAAGTGAAAATATGCCTGTGGCATTATTTAGAGAACCATCTTGTACATCAACTTTGATTAGTTGTTTTAATGATAAACTAGAAAAAAATAACTTAAATAATGATAGCAAAGGGTTTGTTTTTGCCCCTTTTAGTAAAAAAAATGCTGATACTTTTTTAATAGCAAATGATATAGTTTTACAAGAAAAATTAGAATTAAAAGATAGTAACTATAATATTATTCTAAAAAAATATGATTATTATTTAAAAGAATTAAAAGATAAATCTAATTTAAGTAAATTCTATTCTTATGAAAAAGATATTCATAATTATTCAAAAATAGATTTTTGTGAAATTGTTGAAAAAGCAATTAAAACAATTAATGATTCTAAAGCAAAAAAAATTGTTATGTCTAGAACTCTAAAAGTTCCTTTGGATAATGATTTTGATATAATTAATTTTTTTGAAAAATTATGTGAAAAATACCCAAAAGCTTTTATTTCAATAGTTTCAATACCAAATTTAGGAACTTGGATAGGTGCAACTCCTGAAAGTTTAATAAGTATAAAAAATAATGAATTTATTTCTACTATGGCTGTTGCAGGTACACAAAATTATAATCCTAAAATATCAGATTATTATTGGGATGAAAAAGACACTCATGAACATGATTATGTTGTAGATTATATAAAAGATACTTTTGAATACTTTAATATAGATTATATAAAAGAAAATAAAGATAATTTATTTATTGGAAATATAGTCCACTTAATAACTAGATTTAATGGTAAAATAGATAAAAATACATCAATTATTGAGCTTATTTATAAATTACATCCAACACCTGCTGTTTGTGGTGTTGAAAAAAACTTTGCTCAAGATTTTATAATAAAAACTGAAAAACACAAAAGAGCTTATTATTCAGGTTTTTTAGGTTATTTAAATTTAAATAATTCTAGTAAGCTATATGTAAATTTAAGATGTATGGAATTAATTAAAAAATATTCTGTTTTATATTTGGGTTGTGGAATTGTTTCAGAATCTATTCCAGAAAAAGAATGGGAAGAAACTGAAAAAAAATCAGAAATTTTACTTTCTGTTTTAAAAACAAAATTTTACTCTAAATAAAATAATTTATTTAATGCTTTATTAATAAAATAAAAAACAACTAGCTAAATGCTATGTTGTTTTTTTATTAAAATTTAAAATTAAAGACCCTTATGAGCCCCATCACAAAAAGGAGCGTTATTGGTTTGTTTACATTGACACAATGCAACTTTTTTCTTTTCTGTAATTTCTAAAACCATTGGTGTAAATGAACTTCCTTGATGAGAACCATCACAATAAGGTTGATTTTTTGATTTACCGCAAGTACACCAATAATAAGTACCAGCTTCTAATTCTACAACAGCAGGAACTTTAGATGCAATTTCACCTTTTTCCATAAATACTCCTTTAAAACATTCATAATAATATATTTCATAATAACATATTGAGAGTAATATATTTTTTTTATAGAAAAATAAGCATAAATTTTATAATTTATTCTATAATAATAAAAATTAAGTATTTTGATGTATTATTTTGAGCTCTGTTAATTCTGTTTCTAATAATCAATATACAAATCAAGAAATTTTAAATAAAAATCCAAAAATTGAAAAACCTATTATTGACGAAAGTAATAAACCTTTTGAATTAGTAAATAATAAGAGTGATTCAAATAAAATAGATGTACAAACTTCTAAAACAAATGTAATAAAAAGCTTACCTCTTTTAGAAGAATCATCAAATGTAATTTATAATAGTAAATCAGAAAGTTATAAAGAATGGTTTACACCACAGTATGCAGATTATGAGAGCAAATATGGTAATTTTCATTTCTCAGGAATTAATGTTGCAGAAAATGATAAAATTTTAAATAATCCTACAAAAAATAGTAAAGAGGTTTTAGAAGAAAATCAAACATGGCGAACAGCTTATTCTAGCTGTGGCCCTGCAACAGCATTAATGACTTTAAAAGCAAATGATTTTGGTAAAAATTTAAGTATTGCAGAAATGCGTTCTAATATGAATGTTCCTAAAAGAGGTGCTGTAACTTCAGACTCAATTTCAAAAGCTATTGAAAAAATTTCAGATAATAAGCTAGATGCAGATATAAATAAAGCGAAAGTTAAAGAATCACCTCAAGCTTTTTTAAATAGAATGAAAGAAGAAATTAAAGATGATAATATGGTAATCCTTTTAACACAATTTATGGATGAAGATACTGAAAATAAAGCGTCTAATGTAGGTCATTATGTTATTGTAAATGGTTTTAAAGGAGATAATTTATTAGTAGTAAATCCCTTTACCATAAATGAAGAACAAGAAATTCCTTTTGAGGAATTTAAACAAGCTTATGACCATAGAAAAGAAATTGGTGGGCAACCAAATTTATTTATTTCAGTCTCAGATGAAACTTAATATTTTAAAAATTTTCTAAAAAATTTGATAATTATAATTTGTTTTTTGGTAAGAAATAAAAAAATACTTTTACTAATTCAATAAAATAATTAACTTTAATACTATAATATGATATTATTATTATATGATAAAAGCGTATAAATATAGGCTCTTAACAAATAAGAAGAAAAAAGCTAAGTATCTATCTAGTTTTAATAAAAAATTTCATCCCCCTAAAAAAATATCATGAGTAAATCACCCCTTTTTAAATATTTGCACAAAGATAAATTAAGTTTTACACTTATCCAAAAAACGACAATTTTAATACTAGTTATTTTTGCTATATTTTTTAATCGTATTTATTTACCTATTAGTATTGGTATTTTGATTTTTACTTTTATCTATTCATTAATTACTTACCCCAAAAAAACTATTTTTCTTTCTTCACGATACTTAATTTGTGGAAACACTATTTTTTATTATAAAAATATCGATAAAATAGTTCTTAATACTAATTCAGGTATATTATCAATTTATTCTGAAGATAAAGAAGTTTTTAAATTAGATAAAAATTTAATTCCTACAAATGCTAGAAAACAACATAAAATTGATGCAAATAAAAATAATAAATTTAAAAAACTATCTGATAAAATTATAGATAAGATTAAGAATGCTTCACCTAATGTTGAATTACATGGAGTTATATAAAAAGATCTAATAAATTTATGATAGAATTAAATAAAAAATTATACAAAAAAAATATTCATCTTTTATATAGCCCCACTCTTGCTTGTAACCTTAGTTGTCAATATTGTTATTTGGGGGAGCAAACAAGTAATGCTTTAATAAAAAAAGATTCTGAAAGAGCCGTTTCTACACTTAAATATGCTTTAGAAAAATTCCAAGAAGAAAATATTCTGCCTTTTAATGTTTCTTTGCATGGAGGTGAGGTAACAATTTTATCGAATCAAATATTAGATGAACTTTTTGAACTTATAAAAAATCATTATGTAAAAAATTTTGATGAAATAAACGCATTAGGACATAAAAAATCATCGCCGCATATAAAAACTAATCTTTTTAAATTTGCGAATCAATATGAATTAATGGAAAAACATAAGGTTTCTATTAGTGCTAGTATAGATTTACCTCTTTTTATGCATGGTAAATATCGAACCACAAAAGGAGGAAAAGATTGGTTACCTCTTACAATAGAAAATATAAAGCTTTTAGCTAAATATCCTTATGGAAAAAAAATATCTGCAACTATATCAAAAGAACATTTAGAAAACATAGACCTTTTTATTAATGATATTTGGTATATACATAATGAATTAGGATTTGATATGAATAATTTTAATCTTATGTTTGCTTTTGAATCAGAATTAAACAATATAGATAAAAAAAATAATGTATTAACTCCAGTTTCAAAAGAAGAACAATTAAATTTATATGAAACTTTAAAAAAAGTTTTTACAGAAACAGAATTAGAAGAAGGGTTTAGAAGAAATTGGTTTGATGAATTTAAACCATCTTATTGCACTAATGCATTTAATTGTGGCGAAAAATTCTATTTATTACAAAGTGATGGTTCGGTTTATTCTTGTGTACGAGGTCAAGGAATAGAAGAGTTTTATTATGGAAATATTTTTGAAAATTCTATGGAAGAAATACTTAATAATGGAGCGAGAAAAATAAGTGAAATTCATCAAAAATATGGTATGGATTCTTCATGTAAAAGCTGTGGTAATTTATCAATATGTAATACAGGATGTGCAGTAGTAAAGTTTCAAAGAGAAAAGCCAAAATCATATACTTGTGAATTGCAAAAAAGTATTTACAAAGATAATCCTTATTCATACCCTGAAGATTCTGAAGAAGAACAAATAAATTATGCAAATTATTATGAAAAAGAAATGCACCCATATTTAGCATTTAATAAAAAAGAAATTATTTTAACTCCTTCAATAATATTGCCAAATGATTTCAATGAAAATAAAAATTTCTTTTTAAATTTAATTAAAGAAGATCCTATTTTGGAATCATTATATAGTGATAAATCATTTATAATTGAGCTTAATAACGATTTGATTAACTTAGAATCGCAAATTTTAAAAAAAACTTCTACTTATTTTACTTTATCATCAGAAGATAAAATTTTAGTTCATTTTCCATCATCTTTAATGAAATTAAATTGTGATGAGCTAGTAAAAAATACTCTTTATTTGCAAATGTTAAATAATGATTTTGTTATTTATGGAGATGAAAAAAGAACTAAACAGGCTCATTTATTTACATATCAAATATATAACTCATTTTTAAAAGAAAGTAATGTTTTTGGAAAAAATAATTTTATGTTTGATTTATCTGGTGTTATAAATTTACATAAAGATCTTTATAAAAAAAATGTTTTAAATAATTTATTTTTTACTACACTGTTTTTAAGAGATTATCATTATCAAAAACAAAAAAACAATGCTTTTTATCATATTCAGGCAATAAATTTGCCTTTTCCTAATATTGAATTTTTTTATTTAAATTAGAGGTGAAATTAATATGAATCCTAAAGAATTAGAAAAAATAGCTTTTACGGTTGAAAGATTTTTTAATGTTACACAAACTCAAGATAATGCAACTAGAACCAGTAATGAAGAATGGATTGTAAAATGGTTTTTACAAGAAAAAAACTCTAAAGCTTATTTAATTTATCATAGGCAAAAAGTTTATTGTTATAAAGACAAGGAAATAGTTAAAAGTTTTGCTTTAAATGAATCAAACGAAGAAAAAACTATTTGGTGTGATGGAAAAAAAATATCAATAATTGATTCAACTTCTTTTTATGCAAATGGAAGTATTGTTTTATTAGGAACAACAGGTTTATTAGTAGCAAATAATAATCAACCTAGAAATAATAGTATATTTAGTTTAAGTAACAATAATAACAACAATAATAATAATAACAATAATAACAATAATAATAACGGTTAAATTTATAACATCCTTATTACTAAAAATATAAAAGATTAAAAAATTAAATTGATTTAATCAATACCTTTGATAAATTTTACATGTTGAATGTATTGTAATTTATTAAAATAAGATATAATTAAAATAAGGTTAAGGATTTTAGTGTCTTGAGAGAACGTATGGAAGATAAATATGCACCGTTAGGTGGACAAGCTGTTATGGAAGGGGTATTAATGAGAAGCCCTGATTTTATTGCAGTTGCTGTTAGAAAACCTAGTAATAATGAAATAATATTAGAAACTAAACAACTTGAAAAAACAGCTTCTTCTGGTTTGAAAAAATTGCCTTTTTTTAGAGGTATTTATGCTTTAGTTGATTCTATGAAAGTTGGTTTTTGGGCATTAAATCTTTCTGCTGACATAGTAACAAAAGACATGGAAGAAACTGAAAAAAATCAAGGAAATTCTGATACTTCTGATTTACCAAAAAACTCCGATCCTTCTGTAGTTGTAGAATCTGTTATATCTCGTTATAAAAGTGATAATTTAGAAGAAAAAAAAGAAACTTTAGCTGAAAAGCTTATGGGTGGAGGTTCTTTAGTTCTTTCTTTAGTAATTACTATTAGTTTATTTATGATCCTTCCTGCCTCAATTTTTAATTTTCTAAAAGATAAAATTGATAATGTAATTGCTTTAAATTTTATTGAAGGAGGAATAAGACTTTCTATTTTTATTCTATATATTTTAGCAATATCTATGATGAAAGATGTAAGAAGACTTTTTCAATATCACGGTGCAGAACATAAAACTATTCATGTTTATGAAGCAAGAGAAGAATTAACTGTAGAAAATGCTAGAAAATACACCACTTTACATCCAAGGTGTGGAACAAACTTTTTATTTTTAACTGCTCTTACAAGTATAGTATTATTTTCTTTTTTAGGTAAAACAGATAGCATTGCTATAAGAGTTGTTTCTAAATTAGCTCTTCTACCATTTGTAGCAGCTTTTTCTTATGAATTAATTAGAATTGCTGGGCAAATAAAATTAAAACCTAAAAATATTATTGTAAGAATGGCTTATATTTTAAGTTTACCTGGTTTATTAATGCAAAAAATTACAACAAAAGAACCAGATGATGCACAACTTGAAGTTGCCCTAGTTTCATTAAAAGCAACATTAAATGATAAATCATTTGATCCAAAAGTTTTTGAAACTTCAGTTATTTAGTATTTAATAAAACCCTGAAGCAGAATTCAGGGTTTAAGATAAATTTTAACCAAGATATACAGGTTTAATTATTTCTTCTAATAAAATATTATCATTCAAATAAATTTTATAGGCATTTGCTTTTTATCTTGATGAAATTGTTTTAAATAAACTTTCATTTATAAAATGTAATCCAACACCATCATCACAAGCATATCCATCTTTCATTTCTTTATTAGCAATTTTACTTTTATAGCTTGGTTGTCTTTTTTCTTCTCCATCAAAATGAGGGCAATTACTTCCTTGCAGAAAACCTAAACAATTTAATTTATTCAATCCATTTGAAATAGAATCACTTAAACCTTCTTCAAACCAACAAATAGAACCAGCACTTAAACCACTTAAAATAACTCCATTATCATATGCTTTTTTTATAATATTATCTAAATTCCATTCTTTCCAAAGAACTAATAAATTTCTTGTATTTCCACCTCCAACATAAAGAATATCTTGATTTATAATGAACTCTTCTATTTTATTAGTATGACATTTAAACAATGATAAATGACTAGTATTACAATTTTTGTTTTTAAAAGCATTATAAAATCTAGTAATATATCCTTCTGAATCACCACTTGCAGTTGGAATAAAACATATATTTGGTTTAGTTTTATCTGATTGTTCCAATATATAATTATCTAATAAAGGATTTTCTGGTTCCATTGAAAATCCACCACCACCCATTGCTATGATTTGTCTTTTCATTTTTTATTAAAAAATCCTTTATACCAAAGTTGTATTTTTAATATGTTCATAAAATTTTCTTTGGTAATAAAACCTAATTGAACTAATATTTCTCCTATTTGTTTATTTTTATTTGATAACTTATCTTTTTCTTTTATTGCATAACTTAATTCTGCTCTAGTTATATTTGCAAATTTTACCAACATATCACCAATTAAAATATCTAAATTCTCTTCGGGTTCAAGTATTTTTAAACTTATTATATTTTTTTCACAAAATAAATGTAGAAGATCAAAAACATATGATATTTTTTTTATGGAATAGTTTTCGTCTATTATTTTCCTTAAGTTTTTATAATCTTTTATATTACTTAAAAAATCTAATAAATCATTTGGTTTTTCACTATATTTTAAAACTTCTAAAAGTGTTTTCATTTCAGGTTGATGAGAAACTACTAAATTTAAAGAATTTACCGCATGTAAAACTTCATCGGGCAAAATATTTTTACTTGAAGATTCTATAAAAGTATCAAATACATTTGCATTTGCATTTATTTCAATAACTTGTCTTAATGATTTAGCACCATCAAAAATATTAAGAAAATCTAATAAAGCTTTTGTATCTTTAAAATTTTTAGAATTTAATGCAAGGTTTTTTACTTTTTCAGAATTAATTGTTGGTATAACATAAAATAAGCTTTCAATAACATTAGATTTTTCATCTTTCAATTTATTTGCTTCTTCAACAAGAAAATCTAAATTATCAATCCAAGATAAATCAACATTTCCAAAATTACTATTATTTTCTTCTTCATCAAGTATTTTAGATAAATTATTAACAACATCTTGTGCTTTTCGTATAGCTTCTTTTATATCAACTTTATTTAAAATAGTTTTAATTGCTCCAAAATCTCTCGCAAATTGAAGTTCTTTTATTTCTATAAAATGCTTATATTCAGGTATATTTCTTAATTCTTCAATAAAAGCATCAATATTATCATGCCTAGCTTCTTTTTCTTTTTCTAAAGCTTTTAAAATAAGTTTATCAAATGATTTTGGAATTGTTGGATTATAAGTACTTGGTGGTAACGGAATTTCTTTTAAAACTTTCATAATTGCTTTATTAATATTATCAGATTCAAGAGGAAGTCTTCCCGTTAACATTTCATATAAAGTAGCGGCAAATGAATATAAATCAGATCTTGGATCAACATTATCAGGTGAGTTTAATTGTTCTGGAGACATATATAAAATCGTTCCCATTATAGAATCATTGTTTTCATCTATTACTTCATAATCACTAGAAAATTTTGATATTCCAAAATCAGTTAGTTTTGCTAATCCTTTTCCTAACAACATAATATTTTCAGTTTTTACATCTCTATGTATAACTCCATTTCTATGTATGTATGCTAAAGCATCACCTATTTGAATAGCTATACTTAGAACTATTTCCATAGAAAAAGGGTGTAGTTCCAAAATCTTTGAAACTGGTTGCCCATCAATTAATTCCATTACAATATAATGTGTATTTTCATCTTCTTGACCAAAACCATAAAGGTTAACTATATTTGTGTGATGTAATTTTGATATAGCTCTAGCTTCTCTTTTAAAATAATGGATAGAAAGGTCTCTATTTATTTGATCTAAAGAAGAATCAAGTACTAATGTTTTTAAGGCTACATTTTTTTCTTTTGTTAAATCAAATGCAAGGTAAACAGAACCCATTCCACCTTCACCAAGTTTTTTTATTATTTTATATTTATTATCAAAAATAATTTCGTCTGTTTCTTTTTTCATAGATTTTAATATAAGCCAATTAAAATAAATTATATTAACTGTTTTTTATTCTTTTTCTTAATTACAAAAAGTAATTTTATCATATATATATGTAAAATGTTATAATTGTAATGAAGTATTATTGATCATAAATTATATCACAAATATTACAATATTTATATATCAAAATTGAAGAAAATTTTTATTATCTTAAATATATTTAATGAAAGTTATATTAAAATATGTTTGTAAAAAAAGAGATTGCATTTACCAGGA
>JBBTGK010000208.1:0-5461 GCA_038060635.1 Cyanobacteriota bacterium
CATTTTGTACGAGTATTTGACTTAAACTAATCATAAAAAAACTCAATCTTTAATATAACTAACAGATTACATTCTATAGTATTTATTATATTTTTCATAATTTAACATCAAAATTAAATCCATTTTTAATTTTCACTTAAAAAATACTCAGGTAATTTCTAACTATTCTAAAGATTTTTTGACACGGTGCAGAAAATTATCATATAATCTATGTTACATAAATGTTTTATCAAAGGATTAGTAATGTTTAAACCTGTATCAAGTAAAAACGATTTTCCAAAAATGGAAGAAGGAGTACTTACTTTTTGGGAAAAAAATGATACTTTTAAAAAGTCATTAGATTCAAAAAAAGTAAATAAAGCTTATACTTTTTATGATGGCCCTCCATTTGCAACTGGATTACCTCACTATGGTCATTTAATTGCAAGTACACAAAAAGATATTATACCTAGATATCAAACAATGAAAGGTCATTATGTAGAAAGAAGATTCGGTTGGGATTGTCATGGGCTTCCTGTAGAAATGGAAATGGAAAAGATCATGAATCTTTCTAGTAAAAAAGAAATAGTAGAAAAAATAGGAATTGCAGAATTTAATGAATCTTGTAGAGGAATAGTTCAAAGATATACTACAGAATGGAGAAAAACTATCAATAGACTTGGTAGATGGGTAGATATGGATGATAACTATAAAACTATGGACAAAAATTTTATGGAATCTGTTTGGTGGGTTTTTAAGCAATTATGGGATAAAGGTTTAGTTTATGAAGGAAAAAAAGTATTGCCTTATTCTTATAGATTAGGAACTCCTCTTTCTAACTTTGAAGCTGGACAAAACTATAAAATGGTTCAAGATCCTTCTGTATATCTTAAATTTAAAGTTTTGGATGCAGAAAATACTTATATTTTAGCTTGGACAACCACACCTTGGACATTACCTTCAAATATGGCTTTGGCTGTAGGTCCTAAAATAGATTATGTAAAAATAAAACACACAGATGGTAATACATATTATATGGCAGAAAAATTAGTGCCTTCTTTATTTAAAGTTGAAAATGAATATACTATTTTAGAGAAAATGAAAGGTACAGAATTAGAAGGAATAAAATATGAGCCTCTTTTTGATTTTTTTGCAGATAAAAGAGAAGAGGGCGCTTTTAGAGTAGTAATCGCAGAATATGTTTCTACTGAAGATGGAACTGGTATTGTTCATATAGCACCTGCTTTTGGTGAAGATGATTATTTGGTTAGTAAAATAAATGGAATACCTTTAGTTGATCCTGTTGATGATAGTGCTGAATTTACAGAGATTGTGCCAGATTATAAGGGAATGTATGTAAAAGATGCTGATAAACATATAATAAAAGATCTAAAAACTAAAGGATTATTATTAAAACAAGAAACATTAGATCACTCTTACCCTTTTTGCGAAAGAAGTGAAACACCTTTGATTTATAAAGCTATGTCAACATGGTTTGTAAATGTTGAAAACATAAAAGATAGAATGATAAAAAATAATCAAACTGTACATTGGGTTCCTGAACACATAAAAGATGGTCGTTTTGGTAAATGGATAGAAAATGCAAGAGATTGGGCAATATCAAGAAATAGATATTGGGGAACACCAATACCTGTTTGGGTTACACCTTCAGGTAAAACCCTTTGTATCGGTAGTATAGAAGAATTAGAAAAATTAAGTGGTGAAAAAATAACAGATTTACACATGCATTTTATAGATAAATTAGAGATAAAACACCCAGAAACAGGAGAGATTGCAAAAAGAACTCCAGCCGTTTTTGATTGTTGGTTTGAAAGTGGCTCTATGCCTTATGCTCAAAATCATTATCCATTTGAAAAAGAACAATATTTTAAAGAAAATTTTCCTGCTGATTATATTGCAGAAGGTATGGATCAAACAAGAGGTTGGTTTTATACATTACTAATTTTATCAACAGCTCTTTTTGATAAACCAGCAGCAAAAAATATTGTTGTAAATGGCATGATTTTGGCTGAAGATGGAACTAAAATGAGTAAAAGAAAGAAAAATTACCCAGATCCAGCCTATATGTTCGATACTTATGGAGCAGATGCAGTTAGATTATATATGATAAATTCTCCTGTTGTAAAAGGCGAAGACTTAAAATTTGCTGAAGCTGGAGTAAAAGATATAGTAAAAACTATTTTAATTCCTCTTTGGAACTCTTACTCATTTTTTGTTACTTATGCTAATGTTGATAATTGGGATCCTAGTAAAAATAAAAATGTAAAAATAAATGATCCTTTAGATCAATGGATTTTTTCATCTTTGCAAACATTAATAAAAGATGTTACTGAAGCAATGGATACTTATGATTTAAATAAAGCCGTTGAACCTTTTGTTAATTTTATTGATCAACTTACAAATTGGTATATAAGAAGAAGTAGAAGAAGATTTTGGAAATCTGGCGATGATAATAATAAAAATGAAGCTTATTATACTTTATATAATGTTTTATTAGAATTTTCAAAAATAATAGCTCCTTTTTTACCATTCATAAGCGAAGAGATTTATCAAAATTTAAAAACTGATGATATGGCAGAAAGTGTTCATTTATCAGATTATCCTCAATATTCTGAAGATCTTAGAAAAGTTGAAGTTGAAGAAAGAATGTTAATTGTTCAATCGGCTGTTTTTATGGGTAGAACTTTAAGAGCAAAACATCTATTAAAAAATAGACAACCATTAAAATGTATTCATTTAGTTACAAAATCTGAAAAATTTAAAAACTATTTATCTGAAATGAGTGATTTGATAAAAGAAGAACTTAATGTAAAAGAAGTTGTTTTTTCTGATAAAGAAGATTCACTAGTTACTTTTTCTGCTAAAGCTAATTTTAAAGTTTTAGGTGCAAAATTAGGTAAAAGTATGAAACTAGTTTCTGATAAAATTCAAAGTTTTACTTCAGAAGATGTTAGTAACTTAGAAAATGGTAATAGTATAGAAATTGAAGCGAATGATCAAAAATTCTCTATAAATTATTCAGAAATAATTGTTGTAAGAACTCAAAAAGCTGGTATGGTTGCAGAAAGTAAAGATGGTCTTACAGTTGCATTGGATACTGAAATAAGTAATGAGCTTTTAGAAGAAGGTTTTGCAAGGGAATTTGTAAATAGAGTTCAAACATTAAGAAAAGAACAAGGTTTTGATGTAACTGACAAAATATATGTTTCTTTTTCTGGTTCTGAAATGTTAAAAACAGCTATTCATAATTTTTCTGATTATATAAAATCTGAAACGCTTACAAATGAATTGGTTTATGATAAAAATATTTCTGCTGAAAATGAGAAAGAAATTAATGATCAAAAATGTTTTATTTTAGTAAAAAAATAGATTAATACTTATCAAGAAAAAAAGTAAGTTCATTTCAATAAGAGAACTTACTTTTTTTAATAAAATTATTTTGTAGAATATAAAAATTTTCAAATGTAAATCTAAATAATTATGAAAAAACTTGCATTAGTCAAATAATTTGTTAGAATACATTAAAATATATTTAATGTTAAGGTCAAATAAGGTAATAAATGTTAAATGCTTGGAGTGTGCTTGCATTAGTACTGTCTGTAGGTTTTGCTTTCTTGTTTTTTTATGTAGTAAAATTGGTTATGCAACTTATAAATACAGTTAAAACACTCGAAGATACTGTTAAAAATATCGAAAAAAATATAACTCCTATTATAGAAAATTTCGATGGTATAACAGGAAAAGTTGAAGATATAACCAATAGAGCTGATTTAATTATAGGTGTTGTAGAAGCAAAAACAGAAGAAACTACTCAAATAATTCAAAAAGTTCGTGTTAATCTTGATATTATTAGACATTCTTTATATATTTTTGTTATTCAGATCTTTAAGTATTTTAAAATTCTATCTAAAGATGTAAATGTATCTAAAAATGAATCTGTTGATTCTGATACAAAAAAAAATGATACTAACTCTTCAAAAGTTAGAATTGTAGATCATTTAGAAAAAGTTAAATACAATTAGATGTTTTTATTTTATTAATAATACCTTGAAGCTATGCTTCTAGGTTAAACAAAATGAAATTTTGTTTCCAAAGCTTTGCTTTGGTATTAATACAAACAGGGTTCCCAGTACCCTGGGATTTATTTTATTTTGAGGTTATTTAATATTAAATTACATAACAAATAACGGACAATTAAGTATTTTTAATATATTTAGAGATATTAGTGGTTTACATTATGTAACAAATAAATAGCATCGGTACTAAGTTTAAGCTACATAAGCCTTCTAGGCTTTCTGTTTTGTGCCGAAAATTGAATAGCCTCTTGTATTTAGAAAAAGTTAAATACAATTAGCTTTTTTTAGTGTATCATGAATTTTTGTAATGTAATTTAAATTTGAGGAGTATCAAAATTGAGTAAAAAAATTTTAAATTTAAGAGGTATCAAAATGAGTAATAAGATTCTTAGTTTTCTTCTTGCTAGTACAGTAGTAATTTCTACACAAGCAGTTTCATCATTTTCAGCTAGAGCTGAAGGAACAAAAGTTGACTCATTAGTTGACCTTACTCCTAGCCACTGGGCTTATGGTGCAGTAAAAATGTTAGTTCAAGATCTTGGAATTATGTCTCCTAAATCTTCTACAAGATTTGATGGAAATGATCAAGTAACAAGATACGAAGCAGCTAATACATTTTATAATTTAGCAAAAAAACTTGAATCAGTTTCTGGTAAAGATTTAAAAGTTTCTGGTGATAAAAGAAATGTAAATCTTACCGATGTTGATGCAAAATCAAAAACTGTTGTTAATTCAGTGGTTAATGAGTATGGTCTTATGCAAGCTATGCCTGGTAATAAGTTTTTAGGTAACGAAAAACTTAGCAGATATGAATTAGCATTTGAACTTGATAATTATTTAAAATCTTTAATAAAAAAAGTTGGTAAAGTGTCTTTAGTTCCTATAAACAGATCTAGTGCTTTAAAAGATATAAAAGATGATCATTGGGCTACACCTTCAGTAAGAAGTGTTATTGATAGTACATGTCAAGCTATGTCTGGTTATACAGATAACACATTTAAAGGTCAAAAATTTATAACAAGATATGAATTAGCAGCTCTCTTAAAGAAATTTACAGATTGTGTTGACAAATATTTGATTCCTATGGCAAAAGCAACCCCTACACCAAAAGCAACACCAGTTCCTACTGCTGTTCCTACTGCTAAACCTACACCAGTTCCTACAGCTGTGCCAACACCAGAACCTACACCAACACCAGTTGCTGTACCAACAAAGAAACCTCTTAGCCCAGTTGATTTAAGAATTGGCGGAGCTTTAAATGTTTCTAATACAATGCCTAAAAATGAAATGGGTTACATCTATGGACCTTTAGGACAATTAGATCTTAGATTTGGTGGTTTCCAAATCGGTGTTGATGGAAATTATATGATGTTAGATAAAAAATT
>JBBTGK010000209.1:0-39311 GCA_038060635.1 Cyanobacteriota bacterium
TGTTTCTTATTTATTTTGTATTACCTATTATCACTATATTCTAGAATATAAATTTGTCGAATTCAGGTTAAATAAACTCTTTTTAATTTAATTTATCCAGTGTGTTTATCGTTTTCATTCATCTGCGGAGTAATACTTCGACTTCGCTCAGTAACCAACTTACGCAGTTTTATGAAAACTTATCTATAAGATATTTATTCGTCTTCATAAATATCTAGTTCTTTATCTAATGAATATTGAGCATCTTGAATAGCATCGTAACTAAAAGACATATTAATAATATATTCTAAAAAATGCTCAATTTTTGAAATATCCATATTTTGAACAGTATAAGTGCTATTTTTTTCATTTTTTATAATATATTGTATTTTGTTTTCATAAAGTTGCCAACCAATACGAGCATCACCTTTTTTATTTTTATGAGGAAATTGATAGTTTTTATACTTACCATTATTTAATTTCAATGCTTTTTCTTCATATTCTGTTTTACTTATTCTAAAAGCTCTTAATCCTTCTAATAAATGACATAATTCTGATATTGATATTTTAGATATATTTTTTTGTTTCCAATCATAAGTAAAATTTCCATTTTCATTTTTACCAATACAATTTGCAATACTAAAAAAAATACCATTTTTAGTTAATTCAACTTCTAAAGCTGAATAAGAACTATAAAAAATTTGTTTGTAAACTAAAACTACTTTCATGACAATAACCCTTTCTTGAAAATATATATTTTAACCTCTAATTAGGTTTTTACTTAATGCAGACCAAATAATATCTCTTGATTCTTTTTCAAAAATATATAATGTTTTAACATAATTTTTTCTTATATATTCTGAAGTAGGAATCCATTCGCCTTTTGCTTGGGCAAAACCAAGCATAAAATCAACAATACCTTTTTTATTTTCATATAATAATTCAAATTCTTTTTCTATTTCTGACATATTAATTAATTCCTAATAATAACTACGATTTTAATTTTTATTAAAATACTTTGAAGCATAGTGTTTGTTTTAATACAACTAGGATTAAAGTACTCTGGGATTTATTTTAAATAATATAAAATAATGATATATCAATGAAATATATCAACATGAATATCTCTTAACAAAAGCTCTTTTCTAATTACTTTTAAAACTTCCAAATATTTATATCTAATAAGAGATTCTCCAAAATAATTTGGCATTAACCTATAATATTCTAATTTTTGGTTAAAAATTTTAATTAAATTGTTTGTTTTTTCTGATTTATAAATTGTTTCCAATGAAGATATGAAAACATTTTTTGCACATTGATCTAATCTCATAAGTAGCCCTTTCTTATATAAAAATTATTTTTTTGTACTAAACAGAATATTATTAAAATATTCTTTTATAAATACTTTTTCTTGTATTTATTTTAAATTAAAATCACTTCATAACTCCTCCATCAATAGATTTTAGTTTTATCTTAATTACTTCTTTTGATACTTCAAAAATATTAGATAATTGTTCAATAATAAAATATTCTTTAGGTGATTCATATTTACGGTGTAATTTATTAAATTCACTTTGCAATAAATCATCTGGAACTAATATTAAAGAAGCAAATAAATCAGCTTGTTTTTCTATTTTATAATATTCATAAGTATTTAAGTTAATAAAAAAGTCATAATACCTTTCATAAGTATCAAATGTACTAAAATTAACTAATCTTCTATGTAATATAAAATGACCTAATTCATGAGCTATTGAAAAACGCATTCTTTTTTGCAAAGAATCTTTAAAAAACATTTTTTCATTAACTAAAATATTAGAAAAATTCATCTGAAGAAAGCTATCAACATTATCTGGAAGATCATCACATAAAATAAAGTTTACACCCAAATAATTATATAATTTCTCTATATTAATTGGTAGTTCTAAACAATCAGACTCTTCTAAGAGCTGATTAGTTAATCGTTTTACTTGATTATAAGTAATATCTTCTGCTATTAATTGACTCATCAACATATTTCTAAATTATTCTAATTCTAATATTTGCATGATCTTGTCTAGCTGTTCCTTACTTGGCTTTTTTTTATCAATAGTTCTAAAAAAAGCTGGTAAAGATTTCATAGCTTCTTGATTTTTTATTATATAATCAGGTAATTTACCTGCTTCAATTTTAGCAAGATCCATGAACCTCTCAAAATCTTGTGTTTGATCGTTTATATCCAAAGCATGTGCTAAGGCTCTAAGCTTTACAATATCTTGAGGTGGAACAACTAGATCTGCTAAAACTTTTGATAAATAAGAAGCATCAAAGCCCGATCTTCTAGCTAACTCTCTTAAAGTTAGATTTTTCACGTTATACATTTTTGATTTAACAAAAATACTAAATTCACTCATTTTTTTTATTAGTGTTGCATAAATAATCCACACTTTTATTATAGAACAAAATATATATATATGCAATAGTTTTTATCTTAATGTGGAAAAAAAAAACAACACCTCTTTATATTTATATTTAAAATATTAATGGAAAAAAAATAGAGTGTCGTTAAACACTCTATTTAAAAAATCTTGATTGTAGTTAAACTACATTTCGTCAGCTTCTTTTATTGTTTCAACAAGTTTTTCTGCCATTTGTCTAGCAAGATCAAATTGAATTGATACTCTTGTGTGAACGCTAACAGAATCTTTTGTTAATCTTTCAATTTCATTTTGAATAATAGGTGGTAAATAACCAAAGTCAATTACAACATTATCTTTATCTATTCTGAATCTGAATAAATTTGCTGGCTTAGCTAATGTATTAAAATCTCTTGCGAGTAAATCATCAGGTGATAGATTTGTAGAAGAGCTAGCTGCAGCTGCTGGAGCTGGTTTAGCTTGAGGTGGTTGAGCAGGTTGTGGTCTTTGTGGTACGTTTGCCATAAATACTCCTTATAAAAACTTTATTTATCCTGAAGAATTATACAATTATTATCTGCAAATATCAAATAGATTATAATTAATTTTATAAATTATATTTTTTATATTTAAAATACTTTCTATTATGAATTTTTATCTGATAAATATGTAGAGAATATTTTAAAGTATAGATTACGCATATCACACAAATTAACTACATATTTCGTAATAATAATTTGTAAAACCTATGTTTAATATATCTAAATCTGTACTTTAAATTTTTAATATTTATTTTATATAATTTTTTACTACTGCTTGAAGTTCTTGAGGTTTGAAAGGTTTTATTAAATACTCGTTTGCACCAGCAGAAAGACCTTTCTTTTTATCTGTTTCAGTTGTTACCATTATCATCGGTAATTTTTTATACTTAGGATTTTTTCTTAACATGCTTATAAGTTCAAGTCCATTTATTTTAGGCATGTTTAAGTCAACTATAAGAATGTCTATATTAGAAGTCTCTATTTTATTTAGGGCATCTTGACCATCAGAGGCTTCAACCGTGTTTAAACCAATAGCTTTTAGGGTAAAAGCTATCATATTTCTTATAGTAGGCGAGTCGTCAGTAATTAATGCTGTAATAGCCATAAAAAATTATTTACTTCCTCTCAAAATAGGTTTAAAAAAAGTCATATCAAAATAGGCACAAAAAAGCCATAACATATCATAATGAAATTATACACTAAAACAAATTCTTTATACTATATATATTTTTATTTGTAAATATCTCTTTAAAATCTCATTATCAAATTTTAAATTATCTTTATACTACAAAAAAAAACTTATGCTATAATTACCTACTTAGAATAAAAAGCACGTTTATGTTAATATGTTTTCTACACAGTCCTTATTTTTAAGGTTAGTGAGCATAATAAACGGAAGAATTAACTGTAGATACGCGGAGGTATTATGTCTAAAGTTTCAGTTCAAGAACTACTTGAAGCCGGAGTGCATTTCGGTCATCAAACCAAAAAATGGAATCCAAAAATGAAAAAATACATTTTTGGCGAAAGAAAAAAAGTTTATATCATAAATCTTCATCAAACATCAGAGTACTTAGATAAAGCATACGACTTTGTTAAGGGAATGGTAGCTGAAGGTAGAAATATACTTTTTGTTGGAACAAAAAAACAAGCTCAAGATGCAATGAAAGATGCTGCTGAAAAAACAGGTATGTTTTACATAAATGAAAGATGGTTAGGCGGAATGTTAACAAATTTCTCTACCATAAAAGCAAGAATCAATTATCTTAAAGAGCTTGAGACAAAAAAGAAAAATGGTTATTTTGATAATCTTAACAAGAAAGAAGTTTCTAGTATGGAAAAAGAGATCGAAAAATTAACCAAAATTCTTGGTGGAATAAAAGATATGCACAGAGTTCCTGATGTATTATTTATTGTTGACATTCAAAAAGAACATTTAGCTGTTAAAGAAGCAAAAAAGTTAAATATTCCTATTGTTGCAATTGTTGATACAAATTGTAATCCAGATGATGTTGATTTTGTTATTCCTGGGAATGATGATGCAATAAAAGCTGTAAATCTTCTTACTTCAAAAATAACAGATGCTATTACTGAAGGAAAATCTAACGGAGTTTCTGTAAAACCAGCTGTTAAAGCTGAAGAAGCTAAAGAAGAAGTTAAGGAAGTTAAAGTAGAAGAAGAAGCTAAAGCTGAGTAATTTCAGTTTTATAATGTTTTAGTGTAAAAAAATTTCCAAATTTTAGGGTGTTTTTTCATCCTAATTTTTGGAAAAATAAAAAAATTTATTTAAGTATATAATTTTTAGAATTATTTCAGGGGATATAATGGAAATAACATCTGGATTAGTAAAAGAACTAAGAGAAAAAACAGGTCTTGGTATGATGGACTGTAAAAGAGCTCTTGTTGAAAATAATGGTAACATAGAAGAATCTATAGACTATTTAAGAAAAAAAGGTGCTCTTAAAGCTGAGAGCAAAGGCGACAGAACAACTTCTGAAGGTTCTATCGTTGTTAATATTGAAAATAATGGAAAACTTGCAAGTATTATTGAAATAAACTGTGAAACAGATTTTGTTGCTAGAAACGAAGATTTTGTTACACTTGCAAAAGATTCTGCAAAACAAGCTGCTCAATCATCTTCATTAGAAGCTCTTTTAGCTTCTCAAGATGCTTCAGTTAAAGCTATGATTGCAAAATTAGGCGAAAATATTTCTATAAAAAGATTTCAAAAAATTTCTACAGAATCAAATGGTTTAGTAGGAGCTTATGTTCACTCTAATAATAAATTAGGTGTTTTAGTTGAACTTTCATCAAATGCAGATCTTTCTGAAAATTTTGAAGAACTTTCTTCTATGGCAAAAGATATTGCTATGCACATAACAGCGTCAAACCCTCGTTATGTTGGTAGAAGTAATGTTGATGAAGCTTTTATTGCAAAAGAAAAAGAAATTATGTTAGCTCAATCTGGTGATGAATTAGCTAAAAAACCAGATAACATAAAAGAAAAAATAATTACTGGAAGACTTGATAAAATTTATGTTGAAGTTTGTTTATTAGAACAAGCTTTTGTAAAAAATCAAGATTTAACAGTATCTCAACTACTTGCTGAAGTATCTAAGAAAATTGGAAAAACAGTAGAAGTTAAGAACTTTATTAGATATAGTTTAGGTGAATAAATTTCTATGGGCATAAAATATCGTCGAGTTCTAGTAAAATTAAGTGGTGAAGCACTTATGGGCAATTTGGGTTTTGGAATAGATCCAGTTGTTGTAAACAATATTGCAGATGATATATCTTCAATAGTAGAACTTGGTGTAAAAGTAAGTGTTGTTGTTGGTGGCGGAAATATATTTAGAGGAATGGCTGGAAGTGCAAAAGGCATGGACAGAACAACTGCTGATTATATGGGAATGTTAGCAACCGTAATGAATGCACTTGCTTTGCAAGATGCCCTAGAAAAAAAATCTGTTGAAACAAGGGTTCAAAGTGCAATAGAAATACAAGAAGTTGCCGAGTCTTTTATTAGAAGACGAGCAATCAGACACCTTGAGAAAGGTAGAGTAGTTATTTTCGCAGCAGGTACTGGGAATCCTTATTTTACAACTGATACAGCAGCAGCATTAAGAGCAGCAGAAACCTCTTCTGAAGTCTTATTAATGGCAAAGAATAAAATTGATGGTGTTTATGATAGTGATCCTAAATTAAATGCGGATGCAAAAAGATTCGATGTAATTACTTTTAGAGATGCAATAAACAAAGAACTCAAGGTTATGGATACCTCAGCATTATCTCTTTGTAGGGATAACAAAATTCCTATAATTGTTTTTGATTTTACTGCAAGAGGTTGCTTAGACAAAATAGTTTTAGGCGAAAAAATAGGCACTCTCATCACTGAAGAAAATATATAGTTTACTATTAAAAAAAGGAGTATTTTTATGAGTACTGATATTGTTTTTTCTGAATTAGAAGAAAAAATGAAAAAAACGATAGAATCTGTAAAAAGAGATTTTGGTAGTATAAGAACTGGTAGAGCAAACCCTTCTATTTTGGATAGAATTCAAATAGAAAGTTATGGAACAATGACCCAAATAAAAAATATTGCAAAAGTTGCTACACCTGATGCAAAAACAATAACAATAACTCCTTTTGAAAAAAATATGCTTGGTGTTATTGATAAGGCTATACAAAAATCTGATGTTGGTATAACACCTCAAAATGATGGTCAATCAATAAGACTATCAATGCCTCAAATGACTCAAGAAATAAGAAAAGATAGAGTTAAGGTAATGAAAAAAGCAGCAGAAGAAGGTAAAGTAGCTGTAAGAAATGAAAGAAGAACAGCTGTTGATAAAATCAAAAAATTAGAAAAAGATTCTAAAATAAGTGAAGATGAGAGCAAAAAAGCTCAAGAAAAAGCACAAAAAACAACAGATAAGTATGTTGCTGAAATAGATAAGCTAGCAGAAGCAAAAGAAAAAGAAATATTGGATATATAAATAATTCAGTGTTACAAAAAATAATAAGCGGTGTAATAATAGCATCATCAGTCTTAGCTTGTGCTTTTTATTCACCCTTTATATGGTTTTTAATGGTTTTATTAGTTGCTGTACTTGGTAACTATGAACTTCAAAAAATTATAGAAGAAAAAAAATATCGACACAGCTATAAACTTATAACAACGTTCATTGTTCTTTTTTTGTCAGTTACATACATTGCTTCTAATGTAAGAGTTGAAGATTCTTCTTTTTCAGATTTATTTTATCAACTTATAGCCCCTAAAAATGTTTCAAATATATTAGAATGGAAAGGTGCTATAAGCAATATAATTCCTTTTCAGGATCTTGTTTTAGGTTTAGCTTTTTTATTAATAATAATAGTAAGTATAAATTATAAACCAAGAATAACTATCGGTGATTTATCATTTGCTCTTATGAGAATTTTATATCTAGGTTTTTTTCCAAGTTATATGATATTAATGAGATCCATGCCTTTTGGAAAAGAAATACTTGTTACACTTTTATTTTCATCTTCTTTTTGTGATATGGGTGCTTATTTTGCAGGTAAATCGTTTGGAAAAAGATTACTTTTACCAGAAATAAGCCCAAATAAAACAGTTGAAGGAGCTATTGGAGGAACTATTGCTTGTACTTTAGTTTGGATAATAGGAGGTTCTTTTTTTGGTCTTGCTTGGTATCATGCTTTAGTAATAGGAATAATGACTGCTGTAATATCTCAAATGGGTGATTTAATCGAATCTCTTTTTAAAAGAGATGTTGGTAAAAAAGATTCAGGAGATCTTATTCCAGGTCATGGTGGTATATTAGATAGAGTTGATAGCTATATTTTTATTTCTTTTCCAGCATATTTCTATTTCCTTTATTTTGTTTATTAATATATAAACAAAATAATTATATTTAGAATTACTTAGATTTTTTTTAATAAACAAATTAAATTCAATAAAATAATAAATTTCAAATTATTTATGTTTTGTTATGTTTATTTTTTCATTTATACTATAAAATTGTTAAATCTAATAACTAACAAAATAATTAAAAACTTTGTAAAGTAATTTGTTTCTTATCGTTTTAAGCTAACTGGTTAGCAAATAATACATGAATGAAAAATTTGAATTACTTATCAATAGTTTTATTGATAAAAAAGTTGGAATCTCTGAAAATTTTTTAAGTAAATCTCTTTCCAAAATATTAAAAGAAAATATTGAAGATCTTAATAATGAAGGTCTTATGAAAAATGCTAGTATTGGTAATAATTCTAATAAAAACCAAAATAAAAATATAAGAAGCGATAAAATTTGTTGGATTGAGAAAAAAAATAAAAAAGAAAATGAAAAAGAATTTATTGATCAAATAGAAAATTTTATTGATTATATTAATAAAACATGTTTTACAAATATAAAAAGCTATGAATTCCATTATGCACTTTATGAAATAGGAAGTTTTTATAAAACTCATATAGATCAATTTAAAAATGATAATGGTAGAAAATTTTCACTTATTAATTATCTAAATGAAGATTGGAAAGATGAAGATGGAGGAGAATTACTTATTTATCAAAATAATAACGTTCAAAAAATATCACCAAATACAGGAAAATCAATTTTTTTTAAAAGTGATGAAATTTCACATGAAGTTAAAGTATCTAATAAAGTAAGAATAAGTGTTACAGGGTGGTTAAAATAACAAAATTATAACTATAGTTTTTGTTTATTCTAGTCTGCCGCAAACACAACAGTTTTATTAGATAAAAGAGCTATATTAAATGCTTTAAATAATTTACTAAGTTTATATTTAATTTTTTTCCTATATTTAATTTTTTTTCTTAATCTTCTTAATTCAGAAATTACATTTTTTATTTCATTTGAACTAAATTTACAGGTATTCCAAAACCATGATATTCTATCAAGATAAGGAAATTCTTTACTTAAATATCGAATTTTTCTAAATATTTCACTATGATCATCATGATCTATATAAAAAATAGTCCTGTTAAAAAAATGACCATATAACTCATGATCTACCAAATTATCATCATTTTTAAAAGTAAAAGTATCGGGAACCAAATGCATATCATACATAATAACACCTCAATTTAATTAGGAAACATTGAAACAAATTTAGTATTTTTATTTAAAATAACTTTACCTAGTGTTTTTACTTTATTGCAAAAGAATCACTATAAAAAGAATAAAGAAGTTTACTTATTTAATCATACTTTTTTTCTAAATGAGGACATTTTTAAATTTGTATTACAGCTTTTTTCAAATATAATAACTTTTAGTTATCAGCAAATTTATCTTTGCCATTTTCTACATCCCAATATCTAATTTTGTTTTCATCACCAGAACTTATTAAAGTTTTTCCATCAGGACTAAAAGCAATAGTAGAAACAGCACCTTCACTTCCTTTTAACTCATGAAAAAGTTTTTTAGTAGCTAAATTCCAAATTTTTATAGATTTAGCATAATACCCACCACCGCTAGCTAAAAGAGTTTCATCTGGGCTAAAAGACATTGCAGACACTTCATTACCTGTAAAAGCTGATTTTTGAGACCAATTATTAGTATTCCAAATTTTTATTTCTCTCCAACTACTTGTTGCAAGATAAGAACCATTTTTACTAAAAACTACATTATCAACACTATGAATATGTTTTTTTATATTTTTAACTAATGCACCTGTATAAAAATCCCAAATTCTTATTAATTTATCTTCTCCACCAGCAACAATATATTTATTATTAGGGCTTACAGTTACACTATAAACACTTCCTTCACTACCTAATAAAGTTCTAATAAGTTTACCTGTAGAGGTTTCCCATATTTTTACTTTTTTATCTCCACCAGCACTTACTAGATATTTTGAATCATTTGAAAAAGCAATTGAATTAACTGAAGCAAAATGAGCACTAATTGTTTTGATCTCTTTCATAAGCTGTAGAGACCATATTTTTATTTTATAGTCATTACTAGCAGTTGCTAATATCTTTCCATCTTTTGAAACAGCCATAGCAACTATATGTCCATTATGACCTTTTAATTCTTTTTTTAAATAATGACCTTTTACAGGCTCCCAAAATTTTATAGTTTTATCGTCACTTGCACTTATTATAGTTTTGCCATCAGGTAAAAATGAAACCGCATTTATTGTACTTTTATGACCTGGTTCTTCAACATGACCTTCTTCTTTCTTTTTTTCACCATGAGCCTCACCTTTTTTCTCACCTTCTTTTTTTTCTTCTTTTTCAGAAGAATAAACATTAAATGAGGTAGAAAAGACCATAGATAAACTAAATATAAGAGTTAAAACTTTTTTCATTTTTGAACCTTTTCAGATAAAAAATAGACCTTATAATTATAATACAAAACTTAAGCAATTAATCAATTATTACAGGAGCCATTATATATTTTACCAAAGCTTCTTTTAAAGATCTTTGATTATCTTTAGAAAGGCTCATTAATGGTGGGCGGACATCACTTCCTCCGATTCCTCTTAAAGAAGTAGCATATTTTAGAGCAGATATTCTAGGGTAACTTTTTAAAATAGAATATATTTCATTTACATAGTTTTGAGCAGCTTTTCCACCTTTTTTGGGTTGATGAAAATCAAAAGTAACAGATTTTATTACTTCAGGAAAAGCATTAAAAAGAGATGAAGCAAAAGTTGTTATTCCCATATTCAAACCTGAATAAAAAAGATGTTCATTAGAAAGAATAATATTAAGATCAGGATATTTCATTTTTAATTGAGTACTAAAAACAATATTGTCAGAAGCATCTTTTACTCCTGCTAATTTTCCAGTTTCCATCAATTTTTCTATAAGGATATCAGATATTTCAATAGAAAATTTTGGTATATGATATAAATAAATAGGTAAATTTACAGCTTTTATAATTTTTTCATAATAATTTATTAACCCTTCAATTTGAACATCTCTGTAAAAATATGGTGGAACAACAATTATAGCATCTGCCTTAACACCAGCAGCATATTTGGCAAGTTCAATAGTTTCTTCAAAATTATCTGAGCCAACTTGTGGAACAAAAAGAAGATTATTTTTAACTTCCGAAAGAGTTGCTAACATTTCCTGTTTTTCTGCCAAAGTTAAAGAGCAAAACTCACCATACGAGCTTAATGGAATTATTCCATTTGCACCGTTATCTGAAACAAATGTAACCAAGTCAATTAATGCATCAAAATCAATCTTCAAAGAATCCTTTTTGAATGGAGTAACAATAGATGCAAATGAACCTTGTATTTTTTTTGCCATAAAAGATACCTTTAAATTCACAATAAATAAAAAAAGCAAAAATTACCTTATATATTCATTGTAACTTTTGCTTATCAAAAAAGAAAGAGCTTAATTGTTTGTTTTAGCTAAAAATAATTATTTACCAAAAGCTTGTTTTAATAATTCAAGAGATTCATTAGCACTTTTTTCTTCTGTAAGATCAAAAACAGATACAATTTTGCCATTATGAGTTACATTTTTATTATCTAACATAGTATTTATTTCTTCATTAGAGAAAGTATCAGCTATTTTTTTACCGAAAGAAAAATCTTTATATGATTTTTCTTCTGATTTATTAGCAAAATTACTATTATATCTTACAAGTTCAACTAATCCTTCTACAGGGCCAGCTGATAAATGAAATCCATTAAGACCTTGACTTACTTCAGGTACACCAAAATAAGTTCTATTTTTTAATAAATTACTTCTTAAACTTGCTGTATCAGCTGTTTCTGGATTTGTCGCACCAATAAATTTACCTCTTGCATCAGCCCATGAAAGATTTCCTGAAACTGTCATAACAACAATATTTCTTCCTTCTTGAGTAAAATGAGTTAATTGTCTAGGATGAAAACCATTGATAAGATAAACAGTATCTGTATCAACTTTTACTTTTACAACATAAGTTCCACCAGCTAATTTTTTAGGAGCTTGATTTTGTAATAAAACATCTAATGAATCTGCATTAAACATTGGATATTTTTCTAAAAATTGAACACCACCAAGAACATTTATTTTATCAAGTGAGTCAACTTCAGCAAAAACTTTTAAATTATCTTTTGCTCCTTCAGACATATTTTCTAAAGGATTAGAAGCTAATTTATTAATAACACCATAATGTTGAGCAATTATATTATATTCTTTCATATAACCAGCACCTAAAACTTTTATATCACTTACAGTAAGATCAAATTCATTTAATTTTTCAAATGCTAAGTCTAATATTTTTGCAAAATTTATAGTTTCAGATTTTAAAGTTACTTCTGGTTTAATAAAAAATATAAATTCATTTTCAAAATTACTTCTTTTTTCAGCAGTATAAATAGTTTTATATTCAAGCTTTCCTTCTTGTGAAAGTTTAACTGAATCATTTATTTCTGATTTTAATTTTTGAATATCCATTTTTAAGACTCCTAATTTATTTTAAATTATTATTTTATTTTTGTATTTAGTATTTATATTGAAAAAAGTACATTTCAGACTATATTTAAGATTTGAAGTTTAATTGTAAATTATTTTATTTCTAATTTAATCTATAAAAATCTAATACAAACTATCTTATAATATCACAATTATAAAATAAATGGAGGTTCTAATTATTAAATTTATCTATATTCAAGATCACAATTTATTTTTTTCTGATTCAATAAAAAACTTTGTGGCAGATATAGCAGAACAAGGTATAAGTAATATTTGAAGTATTGGTATCCAAAAAAAGATAAGAAATTGTAAACTAAAAAAAAGATAAGAAACATAATTTATTTTTATAAAAGATATTTTATCTGCCAAAGAATATTTTTTTCTTGTCATTATTAAATCTAAAAAATCTAAAGAAATAGTCATAGATAAAATAATTAAATAAATTATATTTCCAACTACAGGAATAAAATTTAGTGGAAATAAAATAATCAAAATAATTACCTTAAATATTAGTAATTTAATTCCTTCTTGTATTGAAAAAAATAAATTTGCTGAATTAGTATCTTTATTTGTTTTATTTAATAAAATCATTTCTGTTTTTTCTGAAATAATATCATTAAAAGGAATGCAAATAATACTAGATAATGGTAAAAATAAAAATAAAGAAACAAAAGATATTAATACTATTCCAAAAGCACCTAAAAGTGGTTTTATTAAAGAATAAAAGAATCCTAAGTTCTCTCTATCAGGAATAAATTCACTTAAACCATTAACAAATAGAGATATAATAAAAATATAAATTAAAATAAGCACAAAAGTAGATATTAAAATAGGAAATAGGGATAATTTTATTAATGATTTATTTTTTAAAAGAATTGACAAGCCATCAAAAATATAGAACAAAGATTTAATAGGAGTAGTTCTTTTTATTTCATTATTATTACATTCAGAACAAAGAGTATCATTTACACAATCTATTCCACAAACATTACATCTTTTTTTCATTTTAATTTTAAATAATTTTTTCAACTAATTTATATACTCTTGAGCCAAATGAGATTGGCCATCTATCTTGTAAATTTACATCTAATTGTTTTGCTCTATTTATAGCATCTTTAATATTTGGCAAAAAATGATTCAAATCAGGATTAGATTTATTATATGAACCTAGTAAATTTCTTAATTCTTTTTCACAATATCCTTTTGATTTTTCCAAATCATTTTTATTGTAATTAGTTAAATCTGAAATATGTAAAAGTAGCCAAATTTCAAAACAAGGATTACTAACAGCTAAATTAAAATTTTTTTGAACACATTTTTGAGCAATATCAAATAATCTATGCCATCTATCTAAATCAATTAACATCCATAATTCATCATGACTATCTAATTTATATTCTTTTTTAAATTTATTTAATTCTTCTATAACATGATTAGGAGAAGAATTATGTGGATCTAATCTTTCTAAAATTTTTATATGTATTTTAGAATTTCTATAATGTTTAGACAAAGCATCTAAATATACTTTTTCAGTTTTAGAACCTTCTGTTGCAATAACATAAAGTTTAGAATCTCTGACATTTGTAAGTCTATTTAAAGGTCTTTTTTTTCTATCCATTTTTTACTAAATCTTCTAAATTATTTTCCATTAGTGGAATCGCACCAAATCTACCTGATAAATATCCTTTTCTTATATCTTTATCATATCTTGGATTATATTCTTCTAATGAATATATGTTTGATTCACCATATTGATTTTTTTCAATAAACCAAATCTCATCTTTCCTTAAAATATCAAGATTAAGTAGAGTTGATTGATGTGTTGTAAATATAATCTGACTATTATTTTTATTTATTTTTGAAAAAACATCTAAAAATTTAGATATTAATAATGGGTGCAAACTCCTATCAAGTTCATCTATTATAAAAACTTGATGTTGTAAACTTATTGAAATTAAAATAGGAATAATATCCATAAGTCTTTGTGTACCATCTGATTCTTCACTTAATTCAAATAAAATATCATTAGATAAATCTTTAGATTTATGTTTTGACATCAATTTAAACATAGTATTATTACCTTGTTTATCTTTTGAATAACCATAAGTATCATTGTTAATATTTAATATGCCTTTTGAACCATTTTCTAAGCCTAAAAATTTGTCTGAAAAATTAATTATTATATCAGAAGGTAAACTCGATATAATTTTATTTATATCTACTTCGATAGGTTCTAATTGACTAATACCTGTATCAAATATATCTAAAAAATTTTGAATTACTTTTTGTATTTCATTATTTATTTTTAACGAATGAATAATAGAAAAATCTTTAGAATCAGGAAAAACAAAACTTAGAACTTCATTAAACCACTCATAAACATTAATAAAATCTTGAACACTTTTTACATTACGTTCAATAGATTCAGTTAGAAATAATTGGTTTTTTCTAGTTCCTTTTGCTACAAAATCAATAAATTGTTTTTCTTCTTTATTTTTAAAATTAATATTACCAAATTCAATATATATATCATTATTTTCTAAAGTTTTTCTTTTAAAAATAAGTTTATCTTTAACTTTATCAATTTCATAAAGCCATTCAGAAATTATTTTACTACTATTGAGAGTAAAACCATACGAATAAACTACATCTTTATATTTTATATCAAATTCAAATTTAGATGGTTTATTTAAAGAATTTTTATCTAGTTTAAAATTATTAATAGCTATTGGTTTATTATGTTTTGTACCATCTATAATAAGATCTTTTGCAAAAAGCATGGCTTTTATAAGATTAGATTTACCTGAAGCATTTGCCCCATAAATAACACCATTTTTTAAAAGGTTAATATCATTTCTACCTTTAGCTTTTATAACATGCTCTTTTAAAGTTCTTCCTTTACCTGCAATCATAGAAAATTCTACTTCATCATTAAAAGACAAAAAATTCTCTGTAACAAACCTAATTAGCATATATTTATAATTTTTTATGTATTTTAAAGAGAAAAAATCTCTAATATTTCATAAGAAGAATATATCAAAAAATACTATTTGTAAATAAAATCAAGTAACAAAAGCCATAAGAAATTTTTTCTTAATTTCAGATTCTCCACCAGCTTGTTTTACCATTTCTTCCATTTCATCAGGAGTTATGAGTTTTGATTTTGTTTTAATATCATTTTTAAAAAGTTGATTATCAATATCTTTAACAGCGTCAGAACCTTCAAAATATAGACTCATTTCTTTGTTATACATAATATTTTGTTTTGTACCATCATCATTTATTTTATGAAAAGGAGTATCTAAAGATCTTCCAACCATATTAGCAGAACCTATAATTGCTCTTTCACCATCAGAAGATATTCCTTTGGTGTGAATATGTTTATTATAAGCACCAGTATCATCATAATAATAGAGGTTTATTTTACCAGCAGAACCATTTTTTTGTTCTTTCAATAGTTGATAAGCTGAGTATAAGTTTGCATCATTAAAAATATGAGAAGAAAGACTATTTTTAGCAACAATTACATTTACATTAACTCCTCTTTTCATAGCTTCTTTTAATTTATCGTTTATTTTGGAATCTGTAAAAAAAGCTTGCTCTATATAAATATCTTTTTTAGAATCATCTATAAGCTTTAAAATACCTTTTGATATATCAGTTTGAAAATCATCTGTAACCAAAACACCAACTTTTGAATTTGTTTTAAAAGCACCTTTTTCTTGTAAAGATGCTAAATTTTGGGTTAAAAAGCTTTCTGATTTTAGCATAGTATCGAAATCTTTATCATTTGGTTTTTCTATATTATTAAATTCAAACCAATTTTCCAAAAACTCTTTTTGAACATTTCTTACTTCAGGGCCTGCTATTTTTACCATTATATCGTGGGCACTATCTTTTCCTAAATGAAAATCATTCATATTTATTCCACCAACACTAGCAACAGAACCATCGGTAACAAAAACTTTTCTATGATCAGATCTTAATAAACCATCAGTAAAAAACTTATATTTCATATTTTTATCGATATTATCAATTAATTCTTTTTTCTTATCTTCTGGTAATGAAGAGCTTTTAATTTCATCTTTTACTTTAGTAATATTTTTTTCTAACATTTTTTCAGTTTTTTCACCTTCTTCAATGTTACCTTGCCAACTATTAAAAATAACTTTTACATCAACACCTTTAGGTGCTAATTTATCTAATGATACTTTATTATCATCAGTTTCTAAACCTGCTGATTTTTTTATCATCATATAAGCAACTTTATTTCCTGACCAATCATCTTTTAATTCAAAAGTTTCAAGATTAATACTTTCTTTTGTATTTTGAATCATTGTTGACATTTCATTAAAAAAGTTAGCACCACCTATTATTGGTTTAATTCCATTATTTGAAGTTTTTATTCTAAAATCTTCTTGAGGTTCTTTTATAGTTTCTAAAGTCATTCCTTCAGAATCACTAAAACTTAATGATAAATCTGTTTCTATAGAAACTTTATTTTTAACACCATCAAGAGAAGCATTTTTTATAGAAACGGTATTTTTAGATTCAATATCTGGTTTTTTATCTTTATCTTGTTTTATAAATAAAGAAAAATTATTCTCTATTGTGCCAGATTTTAAATAATGTCCTAAAACTTCTTTACCTACTTTTATTTTTGATGTTTCAGATTCATCTAAATTTATTTCTAATTGACCATTTGAATACATTTGTCTTTGATTATTTTTATCTATACCAGCTTTTAGTTCTATTTTTGCAAAATCGGGTTTTTGATTATTATCATTACTAATATTTTGAGAACTACTTCCTTCAATAGAAACATCTTTCAGTTTTATGTTTACATTACCACTATTATCTATACTAAATTTAGCTTTATTAGTTTCTGCTTTATCTATAACAAAAGATTTATTTTTTCCTATATTTATTTCCATATTTTTTATTTCAGGAGAAAAAACAATTTCATTTTTATTTTTTGATACATTTATAGATAAACCTTTATATTTACCTGACAAATTTGAATTTATTTTATCTTTTATTGTACTTTCTAATTTTCCTATTATTAAAGAATCAAAAATCCAATTTTCTTCTAATTTGGCAGATAATTTTCCAGAACCATCTGTTTTAAATTTAACTTGAAAATTATCCCAAAAAGCAGGAATACCTGATTTAGTAATATTTTGTGTTACTTTTACATCTAAAGTATAAGAATTATCTTTTTTATCAAAATAAACATCTTTTATTTCAGTAGTTCTTTTACCTTGTTGATTTTTATAACCTTTTAAAGAAGAAAAAGCTTTATTAAAAATATCGCCATTTATAGTTATATCGCCTTCTTTTATTGTTCCTACAATATCATTTTTTGAAAAATTATTAATACCATCTTTATCTTTTATATCTATTTTTAAATTTACTAAAACACTACTATTATCTTTATTCAAAGTAAATTTACTTTCTTCTATTTTTCTATCAGTAATAAAAGAAATATTAGGCATAGTAGATTTTAATATTTTGGGGGATGAAAAAGAATCTTTATTTGTTTCTTTGGTAATTTTTAATTCATCTTTAGATAAAGGAATATTTTTATCTTGTGAAACAGGTATTGGCTTGAAATTATTTACTTTATTTATATCTGCATTTATATTGATGTTATTATTCAGGTTTATTTTACACATAAAAAAATTTAATAAAATTATATATAAGTATTATAGTGTTTAAATCAAAAAATTGAAGTTTAATTTAATATTTTTTTTACTTTTATAATAAAATAAATGTTAAAATGAAATAAAGAATCTTATAAAAAACAAAATTGACCTGTTCTTTTATAAATAAAAAATATTATGTATATGTAGAAATCTTTAACTTAAAAAAAGAAAAAAGTTTTAGTAACTTGGAATAAAAAATAAATATAGTTAAAATTCAATGAGGAATTTTATTTAATGGAAAATATAAAAAAACCTATCTATCTTGACTACCATTCTACAACTCCTGTTGACAAAAGAGTTGCTGAAAAAGTTATGCAATATATGATTAACGATTTTGGTAATCCTGGAAGTGTTACACATGCTTATAGTGAAGATGCTACAAAAGCAATAAATGAAGCAAAAAATCAAATAAATGAGCTTATAAAATCACATTCGAGCAAAATTATTTTTACATCTGGTGCTACTGAAAGTATAAACCTTTCTATAATAGGCACAGTAACAAAAGATAGTTCTAAAAAACATAAAATTGCAGTTTTACCTGTAGAACATAAAGCTGTTTTGGATACTTGTAAAACTCTTGAAAAAAAGAATTTAGTTGAAACTATTTTTCTTAAAGTTGATCAAAAAGGAAATTTAGATTTAGAAAGTTTAGAAGATGCCTGTAAACAAGAACTTTCACTTGTATGTGTAATGATGGCAAATAATGAAATAGGAAATATTTATCCTATTAAAGAGATATGTGAAATTGCGAGTAAATATAATGTTCCTGTTTTATGTGATGCAACCCAAGGAACAGGTAAAGTAGATATAGATTTTAATGGTTGGAATATTTCTTATATGACAATTTCAGCACATAAAATGTATGGGCCAAAAGGAAGTGGAGCTTTAATATTAAAAAAAGGAACAAAACTTTCTCCAATGTTATGTGGTGGTGGACAACAAGAAGGAATGAGACCAGGAACACTTAATGTTTCAGGAATAGTTGGATTAGGTGAATGTTGTAAAATAGCTCATGAAGAAATGGAAGAAGATAATAAAAAAATAAAAGCAAGAAGAGATCTTTTACTTAATAATTTAATGGAAAATTTTTCAGAAATAGTAATTAATGGAAATCCTGACTCAAAACTTTGTGGAAATATAAGTGTATCATTTCCTCAACTCAAAAATGATGAAATTATATCCTTAGTTAGAGATAAAATAGCAATATCAACTGGTTCAGCTTGTTCATCTGGTTTTGAAAATCCATCTCATGTTCTTAAAGCAATGGGGCTTTCTAATGAAATTATCTCTAGTACACTAAGAATATGTGTTGGAAAATATACAACCGATGAAGATATAGAAATTGCTTCTGAAGTTATAATATCAGCTATTAAAAAATTAAAAGAAGCAAAATAAATATTATATTAATTGTAAATTTATTAAATTGATATTAGATAATTTATAATTTTAAGATAATGAATTAATATCCAGTGAAATAATTAATTGCAGGGATTTTATTCATCAAATCCTTTTAAGTTAAGAAAGTTTTTAATTAATTTCTGATCCTAGCTATCTTTCAATTTACACATTTTGCAAATAATTTCTTTTTGATTGTGTAAAGCAAGGCATTTTGGACATTTTTTCCAACCTTGATCGATTAAAGATAATTCTCGTTCTCTTGTTTTTTTTAAAAAAGATGCCATTACATCTTTTAAATTAGAATCTTTTATTTTAGAAAGATTATCATCTATTAGTTTTTTATCATAATCAGTTAGATTTTTATTTAAAAAATATTTTTTATCTTCTTTTTTAGTTAAATTCTGATTAGGTAAAGTATTTTTATCTTCTTTTTTAGCTATAACTTCTTTTTCATCAATTCTAAAATTAATATCTTTTAAAACTTCTCTTTCAAATTTATCATTATATTTATTTATAATATCATCTTTAAGAAATTTCATTTCTGATAAAAAACAAGAATGAGATACTTTTACATATAAAATATAATCTTTTATATATACTGCTTTAGAATTTTTTGCAAAAAATTCACCAACTAAATCTTCCCAAACCTCTACAATAGTGAATTTTTCTTTATTTATATCTTTAACTTTAATTTTTTTTAGGTATTTATGAAGAGATGAACTAAAATTATACATAAAGTTCTATTTTACCATTAGAAACATTTAAAACAGTTGATTCTTTTAACCAATTTTCAGAAAAATCATCTAAATGTGTTGTAGTCAAAAAAGTTTGAGTTTCACTTCCTACAAGTTCTAATAATTTTTTTTGTCTGGTTTTATCTAATTCTGCCATTACATCATCAAGTAATAAAATAGGAGTTTCACCAGTATTATTTTTTATATAAAGGATTTCAGAAAGTTTTAGAGATAAAATAAGGGTTCTTTGTTGACCTTGTGATGCAAAAGTTTTGACTTCTTTATCATTAATATAAAAATCTATATCATCACGATGTGGGCCATATAAAGATTGACTTCTTAAAACTTCTTTTCTAAAATTTTCTTTTAAAAAAGCTGATATTTTTTTCTTTTCTTTTTCTTTATCAAAATTATCAAAATCTATTACATTAAGAGAAGAAACATATTTAATAGAAATTTTTTCATTTAAATTTGATATTTTATCATGATAATCTGAAGCTATTTGAGATATTTCTTTTATTAATGACAATCTTAAGGCATAAATATCCACAGAGATTTCCACAATTTGTTCATCCCAAATACTCAACATCAAATAATCCATAGAATTACTTTCTCTCATATTTTTTAAAATATGATTTCTTTGTTGAATAAGCTTATTATAGACCTGTAATTGATGATAATAATGAGGGTGAACCTGAACAAGCAATTTATCTAAAAAAGTTCTTCTTTCGGAAGGTGAGCCTTTTATAAGCATAAGATCTTCTGATGAGAAAAGAACTACTTTTAAAAAACCAACAAATTTTGATAATCTTTTTACATTTACACCATCAACTTTTAAAACTTTTGGTGAATTTTTACGTAAAACAATGGCTAACTCTTTTGTGGAAAGGTTTGTGTCTAATTCGGCATAAACTCCTGACTCTTTTTGATTCCATAAAATCAAATCAGTTTCTTTTTTAGCCCTATAAGGAATACCAAAAGATAAAGTATAAATAGCCTCAATAAGATTAGATTTGCCTTGAGCATTATCACCAATCAATACTACTCTTGATTCTGATATATTTTCTAGCTGAAGGCTCTCATAATTTCTAAAATTTAAAAGGTTTAATTTCTTTATAAACAATTTTTTAAGATCTTATTGGCATTATCATACAAAAATAATTATCATCATCTAAAGATTTTAAAATACCAGGGTTTAAAGAACCAGCAAGAGAAAGTTTCAATTTTTCACTATCAAAGTTTTTAATAGCTTCCATGAAAAATCTTGCATTGAAGTTTATTTCTAAAGAATCACCTTGATAATCAACATCAACAGATTCAGTTGATTGACCTAATTCTGGTGTACTAGAAGATAAAACTATTTGACCTGAAGTTATTTCTAATTTTATTATATTAACTTTATCTATTGATGAAATAGCAGAAACTCTATCTACTGCTGATAAAAACTCATCTTTATTGAAAATAACATCTTTATCAAGATTGGTAGGTATTATTCTATTATAATCAGGATATTGCCCTTCAACTAATCTGGTTGACATTATTTTTTCATCTATTTTAAAAACCAATTGATTAGATAAATAAGAAACGGTAACGGTTGTATCTTCTTTTGTACTACCTAAAAGTCTTACAAGCTCATTCATAGATTTAGAAGGAACAATAACTGCAAAACCTTGATCATTTTCAGATTCTATGTGAGTTTTACTAACAGCAAGTCTGTAACCATCAGTTGCAGCCATTTCAACTTTACCTGATGAAAAAATAAACCTTATACCATTCAAAACATTTTTTGAAGTATCTGTTGAAGAAGCAAAGATTGTTTTCTTTATTCCTTGAGAAAGAGCAGATGATGAAATATATAAACAATTATCTTCTGATATTTGAGGTAATTGAGGAAAATCATCTGAAACTATACTTTTTAAATTAAACTTAGATTTTGAACATTTCAAAGTTGTTTCTGTAAGGGAATCATTCACATGTAAATCCACATCACTATTTGGTAATTTTGAAATAATATCATTCAAAGCTCTTGCAGGAATTGTTATTTTACCTGAAGACAAGACCTGACAGTCCACATAAGTTTCCACACCCATTTCTAAATCTGTTGCTGAAAGTTTTAATTTACCTTCTTCAGTACAATCAAAAAGAACATTATTGATTATTGGTAATAAAGATTTTGTTGCTACTGCTTTGTTAACTGTTTGAAAGCCCTTAAGTAAATTTTCTTTTGTACAAACTAAATGCATATTTGTTTTTCCCTAAAATTTAAAACTAAAAAATTAATCTGGTATATCAAAATAATAACACCTAATATTTTTTGTTTCAATATCATTTTTTTTTCTAATCTTAAAAATCAAATTTATCACCCTAACTACTATTACTATATAAATTAAAAATTTATATATAGTAGTATATAGTGTTTGTGGAAATTGTGGACAACTCAAAAAAAACTAGATTTTTCAGTACTTTGAGGCTTGTCTCTATTGTGGACAACTTGTGGACAACTCGGGGAGTTATCCACAAGGCAAAAAACTGTCCACATTTTGTCCACACTCTATCCACAATAAAATGCCAAGTTGTCCACAAGTTGTCCACATACATTTTTAAGAAATATAAAGTATCCACACTCTGTCCACAAGTTATCCACAAAAAAAAGGGTAGTTGTCCACAATAAAATGCCAAGTTGTCCACAAGTTATCCACAATAAGTTTTGTTACATTTTGAGGGAAAATTTATTATTTTGTTTTGTAAAAAATCTATTGCAAAGCTTGTACTACGTGAGATTAAAGCTATTTTAGTATTATTTTTTCTTTTGTGTTACTTTTCACAAAAAAGTATAAACGCTTTAAAATAAAAAAGGTTTATCCACAAGTTGTCCACAAGTTGTCCACAAGTTGTCCACAATGAACAGCATTAGATATTTTTGTTTTTTTATCACAAATTTAAATTATTTTACATAAAAAAAAGCATTTTTTGTTTGCTAATTTAAATAATTTCTCTATATTATTTCAAAATTCCTATTTTTTAAAATTTCTATTTTTTCATTAATTAATTTCTAGTTAATTCAAGCAATTTTTTATTTTATTTTTCTATACTTAAAGAACATAGAAATTTTTAAGGTGTTTTAAATATGTCATTGGAAAATAATATTTCTTTTTCTAGGATGAGTTCTTATTCTGATCAAAAATCAGACTCATTAGTAAAACCATTAAAAAATGACACTGCTAATTCTACTGAAGTTTCAGTTTCAGATACAAATTCTTCTTCAACCAATGTTTTTTCTAGAATGCGTTCTAAAGTTGGTAACTATGTAGATGAAAAAACTGATGCTTTAATAAAAGCGTCAAAAACAGAATCTAATGAAATTTTAGAAAGAAATACTAATAGAAGTAATTTAGGAACAGATACTTTAAATACCCAAATAAAACCTAGTTCAACAAATTTGGCAAATACTGTTTCATTTGATCCTTCTAATAAATTGCCAGAAAATTTAAGAGCGTTATACAAAGATGTTAGTGGATCTCTTCCTCCTACAGAAAAATCTGCTCTCGAAGGATTATTAAAAGATAATAAACTTACTATGAAAGATTCTAAAGGTAAAACCGTTATGGAAAATCTTTCTGAAATAAAAAATGGTTCAAAACAAACAGGTGTAAGAGCAAATGAACTTTTAAAAGATGCTATTTTAGTTTTGAGTGATAGAAAATATATAACTCAGGGACCTCATGGAACTTGTGGTGCAGGAAGTATTCAAAATCATTTATGGGTAAAAGATTCTGCTGAAATGCTTAGAATAGTGAAAGATTTGGCAAAATCTGGTGAATGTTCTCTAAGAGATGGAACTAAATTAAAAGCTGGAACTAATTCTTTAAAATGGCATGAAAATGATAAAACAACAGATGGTTCTACTGAAGATAGAAGAGATTTTAATATAATATTTCAATCAGCTATTATGAGAGATGTTGCATTAGTTGGAGGCGATAGAGCTTTTGGTAATGCCTATATACATGATTTAGCAGATTATAATGTTAACAAAGATAATAGTGATGGTCCTTCAGTTTCATCTGGTGATTCTGCTGCAAATCCAGAAATGGTTACACCTCTTTTAGAAGGTATAACAGGCAAAAAATATAGTAATTCATCTAGTTTTGTATTTGGACAAGGAGCTAGAATAGAAGAACTTGATAAAGCTTCAAAACAAGGAAAACAACCTATAGCTCTTTTTAGTTCTTCTGGATATTTTGGATTACATTATGTTGTAGTTCAAAAAGTTGAAAATGGAAATGTCTTTTTTCAAAATACCGCAAAATCTAAAGATTATGGTGGTGTTGATAGTATGTCTGTTGCAGATTTTAAAAGTAAAGTTAGAGGCGTAATTTTACCTGATTAATTGTTTGAAATTAATTGATATTTGTTTTTTGCAGTGATTTGATTTATCAAATCCTTTATTGGTTATTTTAATTTAAGCACCTTTTAGTTTATTTTTCCTATAATAATGTTATAAATTTTTTTGGTAATTTAAAAATGTCATTAGAAAATAATTCTCTTTTTTCATCTCTTTCTAAAATGGGCGATTATGTAGTAGAAAAAAAAGATGCTTTAGTAAAAACATTAAAAACTGAATCAGATGAGCTTTTTGGAAAAAATACTAAAAATACTTTAGGAAAAGACTCTTTAAATTATTCTCCAATAGTTACAGATAAAAATTTATCAAATGCTGTATCTTTTGACCCTGTTAACAATTTACCAGAAAATTTAAGAGCATTATACAAAGATGTTAGTGCTTCTCTCCCTCCTACAGAAAAATCTGCTCTTGATGGTCTATTAAAAAGTAATAAACTTACTATGAAAGATTCTACAGGAAAAACAATTATGGAAAATCTTTCTGAAATAAAAAATGGTAAAAAAGAGACAGGAATAAGATCAAATGAGCTTTTAAAAGATGCTGTTTTGATTTTGAGTGATAGAAAATATATAACACAAGGCCCTCATGGAACATGTGGTGCAGGAAGTATTGAAAATCATTTAGCTGTAAAAGATCCAGCTGAATTAGTAAGAATAGTAAAGGATTTGGCAAAATCGGGTGAATCTTTTCTAAGAGATGGTTCTAAATTAAAATCAGGTACAGGTTCTTTAAAATGGCATGAAAATAATAAAACAACTGATGGTTCTCGTGAAGATAGAAGAGATTTTAATATAATATTTCAATCTTCTGTTATGAGAAATGTTGCTTTAGTTGGTGGAGATAGAACTTTTGGTAGTAAAATTCATATCCCTAATTTTGTAGATTATAATGTTGATAAAGATAATGGTGATGCAAATTCTGTAAAAACTGGTGATTCTGCTGCAAATCCAGAATTAGTTGCTTCTTTATTACATTCTATTACTGGTAAAAAACATGATAATGTATTAACACCAGATGGTAATATGAAAGATATTGAAAAGTCTGCAAATTCAGGAAAACAGCCTTTAGTAGTTTTTAGTGTTGATGATTATTTTAGTTTGCATTATGTTGTAGTTGAAAAAGTTGAAAAAGGTAATATTTATTTTCAAAATACTGCAAAATCAAAAGATAATGGTAAAGTTGATGTTATGCCTATTGAAGAGTTTAAAAATAAAGTTAGAGGCGTGATTTTATCTAAGTAATTATTCTCACATCATAAAGACTAAATTTGTTGTCATAAGTAATAATTGGTATATTTTCAATAACTGACTGACAAATTATAATTCTATCAAATGGATCATTATGATGAATTGGTAAATTTAATAAATGCTCAAAATGTTTAAATCCAATTTCCAAAATGTCAAAATTGTTATCCAAAAGAAATTTTTCCAATTCTGGAAATGGAATTGAAGTATTTAGTTTAGATATGCTTATTTTTATGGCAATTTCCCATAAACTTACTTTACTTACATATATTTGATTATTTGTATTTTGAAGAATGGAAACAGCTTTTTTGCTAAGTTTGTTATCTCCGTCAATATACCAAATTAAGGTATGAGTATCTATTATATATTTCATTTACTATATTCCTTAAACATTTCTAACTCATCATCAAAATCATCAGCTATAAATGTAAAAATACCTTTACCACAACCAAATTGTCTTTTTTTATCAGACTTTTTAGATTTCTTTTTGGCAATAGGGTTGTCCTGCATAACAATTACTTTAACTATAGTATTTACCTTATTTTTGTATTCTTCAGGCAATTCTATAAAACCATTTTTTACATTTCCCTCAAATTCAAATGCAAACATAAAAATAACCTCCCTATATTTTAATCCTATCAAATTTCATATCTGAAATAACTTTACCTTGCTCTTCTATTATGTTTAATAGTTTTAAAATCAATTTCCTTTATTTAGCTAATTTTAATTCTTCTAACATAATAACTTTAGTATAATACTTTTGATTATAATTTATATACTTTTTTTATTTTTTATTCTTTAACCATTTTTTGAGATGATACGAAAAAAAGAATTTTATTTCATTCATAATTAATTGAGGTATAAAATCATAGAAAAATGAAAATCATGAAAAAAATATTTTACTCAAAAAATCTGTTATTTCTAGTTTTTATCAATTTATTTTTAATACAAGATTGTAGTTTACTTTTATTAATTCCAAAAAATTGTACTGAAAAAATACATAATATAGAAATAGGAAAACCATTTAAGGGAACACCATCAAATATAGTAATTGATGAAAATAACAATGGAATCATTTCTTTTAGAGAAGAGATAATCAAAATAAATAACTTAGAAATAGGTGAAAAAATCTGTTTAAAAGAAGCACAAGGAAGAGATTGTGTAGGAAATACGGCATATTCTACAGATAAAGATGGAGATGGTATTTTAATTTATTCTATACAAAATGACCCTTGCTTAAGCATTTATCCTGATTTAGGATCAATAGATGATTATAGATTAATTTTTAGTAATTATATAGTAAAAATAGAAAAAAATAATTTTTTAGTTGATAAAGTGAAAAAATTATATGAAATTGATACATACTATAAAGGTTTTAAAATTTTACAGTTTGATAAAAATAATTTTTTGGTTTATTTTTTATCTCAAGGTTATGGAAATGATAAATGGAAAGTTGTTTTAAAAAGAATAAATAATTTAGATTTAAATAATTATAATATTAATGAATATAAATTTGATTTAGAAGATGATGGTAATAATTTTTATAATCCTTATGAATATTTAGATTTAGATTTAAATTTAGATTCAAATGGTAATGGTTGGTATGCTTTTAAAATATTTAGAAATAATCTATTTCAAAAAATAGAAAATTATAAAAATACTTCTCAGATAAAAGATTTATCAAAAGATTCAGATACTTTTTATAATTTTTTAGATACTAATGGAAATGGGTATATTTTAAATTTTAAAGATTTTATATTATCTAAATCAAATGTAAATAATTTAATTAGTGATAATTTAAATATTGAAATATTCAAACAAGAGCAAAATTTAATAAATTATTTTCCATTTTCTGTAGATTCAAAATGGTTAAATATTAATAAAAATGGAGAAGGTGTTATTTTACTTGGTAAAAATATTTCTAATACTAATGATGAAAAAATAGCTTTAGTTATAAAAAAAATAAAAGATTTTAAAGAGATAAGCCAATCTGTTATTTCAAGTAATGATTCTAATTATAGCTATTATGCTTCTTCAATAAATAGCAATGGAAATGGTATTGTTATTCTTCGTGATTCATCTAATAGAGGTTTTTTTGGTAAGAATTTTATATTAAAAAGAATAAGAAATTATGAACTTGAAAAATAAAAAAATAAAAACATTTTTTTATTTTACATTATGTTTTTAATATCTGTTTAAATACATCAAAATAAAAAGATCATGCTAAAATTTATACTTATATCTTTATATGCGTGATTTTATCTAATTAATAATATGACTGGAAATACATTTGGAAAAATATTTAAAATAACTACTTTTGGAGAGTCTCATGGACATTCATTAGGTCTTATTATAGATGGTTTTCCTTCTAATATAGAAATAGATTTTGAATTAATAAAAAAAGATTTAGAAAGAAGAAAGCCAGGGCAATCTTCTATTACTACTCAAAGAAAAGAATCTGAAGAATTTGAAATAATTTCAGGTATTTTTGAAGGTAAATCAACAGGAATGCCTATAACTGTTACAGTAAAAAACCAAGATCAAAAATCAAAAGATTATGATCATATTTCAGATAAATTTAGACCTTCTCATGCAGATTTTACTTATTTTGAAAAATATGGAATAAGAGATTATCGAGGTGGTGGAAGATCTTCTGCAAGAGAAACTGTTTCTCGTGTTATTGGTGGTTCTTTTGCAAAAATGTTGCTTAATAAACTAAATATTCAAGTATATTCTTATGTTTCTCAGGTTGGAAATATAAAATTAGAACAAAACTATCAAAATCTTAATTTAGATAATATTGAAAATAATATCGTTCGTTGTCCTGATTCTGAAATGGCAGAAAAAATGATTTCTGAAATAGATAAAGTAAGAAAAGATGGTGATACTATAGGCGGAATTGTATCTTGTGTTATAAAAAATGTTCCTATTGGTTTAGGAGAACCTGTTTTTGATAAACTTCATGCAGATTTGGGCAAAGCAATGCTAAGTATAAATGCCGTTAAAGGTTTTGAATATGGCTCTGGTTTTGACTCTGTTTCTATGAAAGGTAGTGAACATAATGATATTTTTTATAATGATAATGGAAAAATAAAAACAAAAACAAATTTTTCTGGTGGAATACAAGGTGGAATATCCAATGGAGAAGATATTTTTTTCAGAGTAGCATTTAAACCAGTTGCTACTATTATGAAAATTCAAGAAACTGTTGATGAAAAAGGTAGTTTGGTAGAAATACAAGGAAGAGGAAGACATGACCCTTGCGTTGTTCCAAGAGCTGTTCCAATTGTTGATGCTATGGCTGCTATTGTTATTATTGATTCTTATTTGCAAAACCAAGCCACTAGATTTTTTGTATAGAGTTATTATTTATATCAAAAAAAATAGTAAGAATATTTTAGCCACGGATTTCACGAATAACACAGATAACATCTATTATGACATACTGTCGTGGAAAAAAATTAATATCTGTGAAATCTGTGAAATCTGTGGCTAAATAAAAAAATATAAAATTAAAATAACATTAATTTTTGTTAAAATATCCTCTAATACCATATTAAAATTTGCAAGTTTTTATAAAAATTCTCTAAAATATAGTAATGCTTTCTAGGTTTTATTTTGGGAGTTTTTAATGTTTAATAAAATAAAAGTTACATTACCAATATTGCTTACTTTATCTGTTTTTGTTTCTTCTTGTGCTACCAAAATTACTGAAGATTTATCAGATCCTAGTGTAAGTGCTTTTGCAACAGGAACTATAGAAGATGTTGATACAACTTATGTAGAAAGCTTTGTTACAAACTCTTTAAGAACTACTTTTAATGAGTATGATAAAAATAAAAATGGTTTTATAGAATCTCAAGAGCTTTCTCAAGCTCCTCTTTCTTTTAAAAAACTAGATAGAAATAATGATAATAGATTGAGCTTTGATGAAGCTAAATATTCTAATGATGAAATAAAAAAAATGTCTCAAAGAATTTATTCTTTTTACTCAGGAATGTTTAAATCAATGGATTCAAATAAAAATGGTTCATTATCTACTACTGAAATGTCTCAAAACCCAGAATTTAAAGCAATCCTTGAACTTAATGCGTATAACAATTTAAAAAATACTACTTTAAAAAACTCTTCTACTTCATCTATATCAATGAATGAATTTTCTATTTTTATGAATTCTTCTCTTATTGAAATTCAGAAAAAAAATACCAATCTTTTAAACTCTTCTCCTAAAAATGCTTTAAATAAAAAGTTACCAGTTATTCTTGTTCAAGGATATGCTGAACCAAGTTGGTATTTTATGTATGGAATATACAGAAATCTTAAAAAAAGTGGATGGGATTCTGTTTATACTGTGAATCTTTTTCCTAATATTTCTGATATAAAAGAACAAGCTAAAACTGTTGCAAACAAAATTGAACAAGCTAAAAAAGAACAAGGTGTTTCTAAAGTTGATTATGTAGCTCATAGTATGGGCGGTCTTATTGGAAGATATTACATTCAAGAAATGAATGGAGCAAATAGTATCAATCATTTTGTTTCTGTTGCTACTCCTCATTATGGTACTTATATTGCATGGGCTGGACCTGGCGATGGAGCAAAACAAATGAGACCTGGTAGTGATTTTCTTTCAAGATTGAATTCTGGAAATCCTATATATGGTGGTATAAGCTATACTTCTATTTGGACAAAAACTGATGAAATTGTTATTCCAGCAGAAAATGCTCTTTTACAAGGTTCAAAACAAATGCCTCCTATTAGTTCTGTAGGTCATTTTTTGATTCTTTGGAGTGAAACCACATATAAACAGATAAAATCTGCATTGAATGATGAAAATAATTCATAATTCATAAAAATACTAATAATTAATTAAATATAAATACTTTAAATGAAAAAAATAATCAAACTAGTTTCTGTTTCTATTTCTATGACTTTTATTTTCTCTTGTTCTACTTCTGTAAAAATGAAGTTATTGAAGCCTTCTGAAGTTAATTTAGGAAAAAGAAAAAGAATCGCTGTTCTTAATTTTAAAACAATAAATAATATTGATGGTTATAACAGAAGTATTGGTAATAATATTTCTGATAAAATTATAGCTAAACTATTAGCTGAAGAAGGTTTTATTGTAGTAGAAAGAGAACGTATTTCTGCTTTAGTTTCTGAACAAGAATTATTATCTGCATCTGGTGCATTTAAATTAAATAGCTTATTGGGTGTAGAGGCTTTAATTACAGGTTCTTTGAATTGTGATATACATGATAATAAAAATATTTCAAAAAAAGAATATAAATTTTCTGATGGTGTTTTATTAAGATATTCTGCTGGTCAAATTGATAGAAAAGCTTCTTTTTATCTAAATTATAAGGTTATAGATGCTCAAACAGGTCAAATTATTGCTACTAAACAAGATAAAAAATCTTTTGATTATTCAACATCTCAATTTCCATTAAAAGGTTACGATAGAACTTTAATACGTCCTAATACTAATTCTAGTGTTTATAATGATCCTTTTAATAAAGATAAAAAAACAAGTACTAATAATGATCCATTTAATAAAAAACCTGCTGTTATAACAGAAGATCCTTTTAATAAACCGACTTCAACTCCAAAAATATATCCAGATACTTATTATTATGAAAAATTCTCTTTTTCAAGATTTGAAGATCAAGATGATACTCTTACATCTCATTTTTCAGTTATTGATAAAGGTTTAGATAGTCTATCAAATAAAATTGTTTATCAAATAACTCCACATTATGAAGAAAGTAGTATTCAAATAAAAGGTGGTAATGCTTCTATAATGAATGATGCTTCAAATCATGTTAATAAAGGTGATTGGAATCAAGCTATTACAATATGGAACTCTGTTATTAGTAATAATTTTGCTAATGATTCTTTTGCTACTAATGATAAAGCTTCTGCCTATTATAATGTTGGTGTTTATTATGAACTTTTATCAGAACTTGATAATTCTTTAGCTTATTATAAAAAAGCTTATGAAATTTCTAATGATTCTTTTTATAATGATTCAATTAATAGAGTTTATCAAAGAAAAAATGAAATTGCTCTTTTAGAACAACAAGGTTTAACTGATAGTATTTCCCCTGCTATAAAAAAAATAGATGTTCCTAGTGGTTCAAATAATTATTTTAATTCTGCTGCTAAATATCATTCTCAAGGTAATTTAGAGATGGCAATAAGTGAATATAATAAAGAAATACAATATAATCCTAATAATTTTAATGCTTATCATAATTTAGGCGTTATTTATCATACCAAACAAGATTGGGAAAAAGCTGAATATTATTATTCTCAATCAATAAAATTAGATCCTAATGATCCTAACAAGCATTACAATTTAGCTCTTATTTATAAAGTTAGAGGCAAAACTTCAGAATCTTCTTATGAAATGAAAAGAGCTTGTATTTTAGGTCTTAATCAAGCATGTAACTAGTTTTTATGTTTGATAATATTGAAAAAATAAATATTAATGACTTTAAAATAGCTAGTGAAATACTAAAAATTCAAAAAGAATCTTATAAAATAGAAGCTGATTTATTAAATTATTATGATTTACCTCCATTAAAAGAAACTGAAGAAGATTTAATTCATTCTAAAGAAGAATTTTGGGTTTATAAAATTGAAAATAAAATTTGTGCTGTAATTTCTTTTATTTTAGAAAAAGAATTTTTAGATATTTATAGATTATTTGTTTCTCCAGAATATATAAATAAAGGTATTGCTAGTAAATTATTAAAAAAGATAGAAAAAGAATTTGATAAGGTTAGTTTTTTTAAAGTTCAAACAGGATTAAAAAATAAACCAGCTATAAATTTTTATAAAAAACATAATTTTAATTTAATTGAAATAGAAAAAATAAATGATGATTTGGAAATTGCTAAATTTAGGAAATTTTTTATAAAAATAAGGAAAGCTAAAGAAGAAGAAGCTTCTGAAATAAAAGATTTATTATCTCTTGTTTGGGATGTTACCTATAAAAATATTATTCCTGAAGATGTTATTGAAGAAATTAAATCTGTTGGTCATAAAATAGAAAATTTAAAAACTCAAATACTAAATGAAAATGTAATTTTTAATATAGCAGAAGAAAATAATAAAATAGTTGGAATTTTGACAGCTAGTAAAAAAGATTCTAAATATCATTTAAAAAGACTCTATGTTTTACCAAATAATCAAAATAAAGGTATAGGAAAAAAACTTTTAGATACTTTAATTTTTACAGATGAAATAAATGAAATTGAATTAGAAGTAGAGCAAAAAAATGAAAATGCTATAAAATTTTATACAAAAGAAGGTTTTATTCAAACAGGTCAATATGTAGATACTATTTTAGATTTTGAATTAAAAACATTTATAATGACTAAAAAAATAATTTAAAATTAATTAAAAAGATAATAACAAAAACATTAGAGCAAAGAAAACTGAGGGGCGTAAAGTTTTACGCCCGAACTAGTATTATTTTGTCAGAGCGTAAATTTTCAAGAAAAAATAATAAAAGAAAAGAAAATAACAAAAATATTAGAGAAAATAAAACTGAGTCCTAATTAGGATTTTTTGTCAGGGTGTAAAATTTTACGCCTTTTTTGCTCTAATAAAGACAAAATAAAGGAAATTAAACCTTAAATAATTTAATAATATCTTTTATTTTAATTCTAACTTATTTAATCTTTAAATTCATATAAATATTTAGTTTAAAATATTTATTCCTTAAAAATAAGCATCTCATCTTTTTTTATTATTTTTATTTCTTTTTCAGAAGAATCAAAAAAAGTTGGCTTTACTTTACTAATAAAAAATTTATCATTATCTTTTTCTACTTCTACATTATAAAAAACTCCTTGTTGATATACTTTTTCTTTCATATCTACAGCAGTTATAAGATTTCCACAACTATATAAGCATAAACTACTTTTATCTTCTGATATCTCATAAGGTTGAACAATATGTGAATGATGCCCATATAAAATATCAACTCCATTATCTTTTAAAATTTCAAAACATCTATTTTGTACATCTGATGGTAAGTATTCACATTCGTATCCCCAATGGTAAGATAAAACTAGTATATCAACTTGAGATTTATATTTTTTTATTAATTCAATAAATTTAGTTTGTTTTTTTAAATTTGATAAAAAATCTTCTGGTTTTAAGGAAAGTATTTCTTCTGTTTTTCTCCAAAAAAGATTAGAGCCAAAAGTTGCTGAAAAGAAACCTATTTTTATATTTCTAATATTTTTTATAGTCAATTCAGATGTAATTAGATTAAAATTGTTATTTTTATACTTTTCTAAAGTATTTTTATATTTATCTATACCTAAATCTAAAGCATGATTATTTGAAAAAGAAACTATATTAAAATTATTTTCTTCTAAAATAATAGAGTCAAAAAGAGATTTTCTAATATCATGGAACATAGTTTTTTCTGAATTATCACTAATTTGAACTCCTTCTAAATTAAGGCATCTAAAATCAGCTGTTTTTAAAAAATCTTTTATTTCTTTAGAAAAATAATAATCAATATTTGATGGACATAAATCACCTGTAAAAATAAAACTTATTTTTTCTCCGTTTTTTTCAGAATTGTAATTTTTATAAGTAATTTCTTTTCCCATTTTATCTATAATAGGTTGTTCTGAAGAAATTTTTAGTGGATTAAAATGTTTATTTATTGTTTTATAAATGGTTATTCCTCCCATAACAGGAAAAAAATATTCAGATCTTATTTTGTTAGATGGTGATAATAAATATCTTATAAAAGGTAACGGGTAAATTATTAATAATGGAATAAGTCCATTTATTCCTAAAGTAGCATATAAAGAACCTAATACCATAAAAGGATCTGTAATAATACTATAAAAAGCAAATTCTCTTGCACTAGTTGATTTTTGATTAAAATTCATATATGCTACAAAGTTTAAACCAGAATGAAAAAATCCTGCAAAACAAAACCAATAAGGGTTTTTAGTTAATAAAAATAATACACCACAAAAAAACATCATAAGAGGGAAATATATTGCTATATATTCATTTTTAAAAAACTTACTTATATTAGCCGTTACAATTTGACCAATTATAAAAGTTATAGAAAAACTTAAAATTACATAATTTATATTTGTTCCACTTGGAAAGTAAGTCATTAGATGAGATGATAAAAAAGTCATGAAAAAACCAAAAAAACATTTTAGTAAAAATAAAGAAGAAAATTTTTCAAACCATCTTTTATCTGAAAAAATACCTTTTATTGATAAATTTAATTTTTCATCTTCTATCTCTTTTTTTTCTTTCATAAAAAATATTAGTATTGGAGAAAAAATAAAAAATAATCCAAAAGCAAATAGACAGGATTTATAATCAAAAAAATTAATTATAAATGAAAGTAAAAAAGGTCCTATTACAAAACCCAAAGCAGTTATTGAACTAAACATAACTAATCTTTTTTCTGGAGAACCAACTTTTTCAAGATTTAAGATATTTGCAAAAAGAACTGGTGTTGTAAGACCAGCTGCCAGACCTTCCAAACCTCTTCCAATATTAAAACCTATTTTACCGTTGAAAAAAGACATAAAAATGAGTGATAAGCCAAAAAACATTTCATAAATAGCATAACTTTTTTTTGATTTGCTTAAAAAAGAATATTTATAGATTAAAAATTGACCAATAAGAAGCCATAAAAAGTACATAGCAAATGGTAAAGCAGAATCAACACCTAGTTCTTTGTTTAGTATGGGAACAAAACCGCTTGAAAAAACACCATGAAAAAAATTTACTATTAAAAACAGTGTTAAAAGTGTAAATTCATTCATTAAAATTTCTTATCCTATTTTTATGTAGTATATGTATTATCATTTACATAAATTTCATCAACAAAATTTTCATTACCTTTTTCATCAACTGTTCCCCATCTTCCATCTAATTTTACTTTAAAATAACCATTTTCAATGTCTTTTACTTTATCATATTTTACTGGTACAACAACTTTTCCTTTTTTATCTAAAAAACCATATCTATTATCTTTTTCTACCATTATGTAAGAATTATAATTATATGAAACAATAGAATATTCTGAAACAAAAATTTCTTTTAAATTTTGATCTAAATAAATGGATTTTTTATCTAAAGAAAAAACTATTAAACTATCAGAAAATACTACTTTTTCATCATATTTAGCTTCTAGAATAATCTTTCCATTTATATCTATAACACCATATTTTTTATTTAACCCAAATATAAATTTATCTGGGAAAACTGTGTAATCTATTTCATCATATTTAGGTTCTAATGTTATATTTCTTTTTACATCAAAAAGTCCTATTTTATCGTTTATTCTAATTTTAAATAAATCCTCGTTATATTCAATGGGAGAAATATCATCATACTTAGCCTTTATTATCTCTTTTCCTGATGAAAGATCTAAAAGACCTGTTCTTGTACCTAATTTAAAAATAACAAAATTCTTATAAATAATAGAATTTGATATGTAATCATACTTAAAATCTATTATTATTTTATCATTATCATCAATAACACCAAGTTTTTTATTTAATTCTGATATAAAAATTCTTTCGTTATTTGTATTTTCAAGTCTATTATACAATTTTTCTTTTTTTACTGATGATAGTTCCTTTCCACTTTTATCAAAAACAAAACTTGTATTACCTATTCTAGCATTTATATAATTTTCTTTATTTAATTCTAAATTTTCATATTCGATAGGTATTATTATTTCTCCTTTCATGTTTATTAACCCAAATTTATTATTAATAGAAACTATAAAAAGATTTTCGTTATTTAATTGTTTTACTAATGAATATTTAGAACTTATTTTTAACATACTTTTTTCATCAATATTTATTGTAAAAAAATCATAGCTTGTTTCTGCTAAAAGTAAATCACCAATTTTTTCAATTGACTTATAAATGGGTTCTATAATAACATTTCCTTTAAGGTCAATAATACCGTAAGGCTGTCTTCTAGCTTTAGAAATAATAATGTATTTATCCTTATATATTTTTCCCAAGTTAAAATCAGATTCTATTAATTTTTTACCTGTTTTATCGAAAAGAAATTGTTTATTATTTTTATTTGTATAAAAATAGTTACTAGAATACTCATAAGAATCAGACAAATAAGTCTCATAATAAAATAAGCCTTCATAAACAGGTTCAATAATAATTTTTCCAGTAGTATCAATAACACCATATAAACCACCTTCTATATATTCTATTGGTTCTACAAGACTACTTCCTTGAGTTTTTTTTGTTCCTCCAATATTAACAGAAATGAAATTATCTGTTAGAAAAGAAAAATGATCATATTTAGGTTCAGCAATTCTAGCTCCAGATTTATTAAGTAAACCAGTTTTACCATCTTTTTTTATAAGAAAATAACCTTCTTTATCAGGATAAGGATAAGTTATACTTTCTACAATTTTTAGGTTTTTATCAAATATAGTTTCTTTGCCTCCTAATTCTGCTATAAGATACTCATTATTTAGAACAGAAATGCTATTATACTTAGGTTCTAAAATTTCTTTTCCATTTAGATCAATTAAACCATGTGTAAATATATTATCTTTTTCATTTCTAGCAATAAGGAAATTAAAAATAGAGCTAAATTCATATAGATCTCTATATTTATTTGAGATAATTTCTTCAGTATTTGCTTCTAAAAGAAAGCTTTTGTTATCTAATGTAGCTATAAAAACATTATTTCTTAATCCTGTTTCTTTTAAAAAATCATATTTAGGAGATATTATTGGCTTTATATCAAAATCAATTGCACCATATTTCCCATTTATTTTAAATATTAAATAATTTTTAGGCGAATAATTTAAAATTATCTGATCATAAATAAAATCAGTCATTTTTTTTAAATTTTCATCAAAAATAGCATCTTTTTTATTGTTTGTTAAAATAAATATATTTTTTACGTTATTTTTAAAAAAATAAATAAAATCAAATTTTTCTTCTGATATTTTTTTTCCAGAACCTTCAAATAAAAGCCATTTATCATCTATTTTTACTTGTATAAATTTATTTTCAACGCTTTGTATTTCTTGATATATAGGAGGTATTATTTCTTTATTATCTTGATCTAAAAGACCTATTTTTCCATTTTTTTCAAAAGTAGAATAAGTTTTTAGGTTTACAAGTAAATTATTAATTGTCTTAATTTTTTCAGTTTTAATTGTATTGTCCGTTTTATTTACTTGAATTTCTTTTTTTAATGGAGGAATATTATTTTTGTCATTTACTTGGCATGAAAGTAATGTAAATAATAAAACAAATAAACTAGTTTGTATTTTTTTCATTTCTTCACTATACCCGTATTTATACCTGAATATACCCGAATAATTTTAACATAAAATAATTTTTTAGATTTTTTTATCCTATTTTTAGTAACTATATGGATTATCATTTACATAAATTTCATCAACAAAATTTTCATTACCTTTTTCATCAACTGTTCCCCATCTTCCATCTAATTTTACTTTAAAATAACCATTTTCAATGTCTTTTACTTTATCATATTTTACTGGTACAACAACTTTTCCTTTTTTATCTATAAAACCAAATTTATTATCTTTTTGTACCATTAAGTAAGATATATTACTATAATTATATGGTATAAACGCATTGTATTCTGAAGTAAAAACAACTTCTAAATTCTTATTTAAATAAAGAAATTTGTTATCTATAGAAAAAGTAGTTAAATCAGAATAAAAAGAGGATATAAAATCATAAATAGGTTCAATAATTATTTTTTTATTAATATCAATAACTCCAAATTTATCATTTTTTTGAAATACAAATTTATTTTCTAAATTTAATGAAAAAAGTATTTTATAATTAATATCTAATAAAAACTCACCTTTATAATTTACTAATCCAAATTTATCATCTAATTTAACTATAAATAAATTACCATCATTTTTAGCTATAAATAAATTATCATCACTGCTTTTAATTTCATCATAAATTACAGGTAATATTTCTTTATTATTTTGATCAATAATTCCAAATTTATTATTTAATTCTGTTATAAATATGCCATCTTTGCTTGTTTTTGAAATTCTATTATACAATTTCCCTTTTCCATTTTTATCAAAAACAAAATTTGTATTGTTTATTTTTGCATCTATATAACCATTGAAATCTAATTCTAATCCTTCATATTCGATAGGTATTATTATTTCATCTTTCATATTTATTAAACCAAATTTATTGTTAAGGGAAACAATTAAAAGATCTTCATTATTTATTTTTTTTACTGAAGAATACTTTGATCTTAAATTTAAAATATTTTTTTCTTCAGTATTTACTATAGATAAATTATTTATAGACATTTCTAAAAATTTATTTTTAACTTCTTCAATTGATTTATAAATAGGTTTTATAACTAGAAGAGAAAAGTAAAAAAAATAAGTATTGAAAATAAGTTATAGAC
>JBBTGK010000210.1:0-7432 GCA_038060635.1 Cyanobacteriota bacterium
AGGCAGATGTTCTTGCAATAAAAGCATCTGATCTAGTTTCTATTACACAAAGTAAAGTAAAACTAATAAACCTTTTTTCAAATCCTAAGTATCATGTTCAAAATACAAATATAAAAAATCTATTAGCTAATCCAACAATTATTGACTCTCCTTTATTAGGAACAACTCTTGTAAGTAAAATGACTTCTGCTCACATAGATTTCTTGGCTAATCAGTTATTAATAAACAGAAATGTATTGTCTAATGATCTTGCTGTAGCTCCATCTGGAACAACATTTGCTCAGTTTTTTGCATCATCTAAATATCATGGTGCAGATAATGCAGGTTTAACAACTGCAACTACACTAGCTGGAGTAAATGCAGGTATAAAATCATATATAACTCAAATAGCTAAAATAAGTACTCCTGTTTTAGATATTGCACTCTCTATTGCACCACCTGATACAGTATTCAATACTTTAACAGCACTTAAAAACTATGTAACAACTAATAATACAGTTACTGGTAATAATACTGTTTATGGAGCAAGTGAAGGTCCTATGGTGGCAGTTAATTTATCTCAATTCACTATGGATTCATCTGAAGTAAATAATATTGAATTTAAGAAATTTATGGATGCTGATGGATATAATAAGAGAGAATATTGGACTGATGCTGGTTGGAATTGGAAGTTATCAAATAGTATTACACAACCTCTATATTGGTCTGATTCTAGATATAATCAAGATAACCAACCTGTAGTAGGAGTAAGCTGGTATGAATCTTATGCTTATGCTAAATGGGCAGGAAAAAGATTACCAACTGAAGCTGAATGGGAGTTTGCAGCGAAAGGTATAAGTACAGCTGCTTCGCCTTGGGGTAATAAATTGTATCCATGGGGTAACACAAATCCTCGTACAGCTCCAACAAACTTAACAAATGGTTTTTTTGGTTCTGATGGAAGTGCTGATGGATTCAAATTTACTGGTCCTGTTGTAAGTTTACCTGCTGGTAATTCATTAAGTGGTCTTTCTAATATGTCAGGAAATGTTATGGAATGGGTTTCAGATTGGTATGATTATCAATATTATGGAAGATCTTCTGATTTTACAAATCCACAAGGTCCAGTAAATGGTTCTTTTAAATCTGTTCGTGGTGGATCATGGACACATTCAGCTGATGAGTTAAGATCTTCTTATAGAGAACTATTCTTAAGACCAGAAAGTAGAAATTTAAATTTAGGTTTTAGATGTGTTAAAAATTAAAAATGTTACTCTTGCTGTCTTGAGTTTCATAAATTAGTTTTATGATTAAGAATTAAAATAATATAAAAATATTATCTTTTGTAATTGGATAAATGAAAATGAAAAAAACTTTTTTTAGATCGACAATCTCTTTGGTTGTTTCTTTGGCGATATTTTCTTGCTCTACACCTGTTAATACGCCTTTAGATAAAGGCGAAAAAAATGTTTCTAAACAAGAAATAGGAACATTAAAAGTAAATCTTAGTCAAATATTAAAAAATAACTCTTTTTCCACAAAAAGATATGATTTTAATGATTCTTTAAATTTTAGAACTAGATTAGCTATTTTCGATGCAACATCTAATACAGTAGAAGTCGAAAAATTTATAAAAAGATCTGATAATTTATCAGAATATTCTTTATCTGTTAAAGCTGGTAATAAATTTGTTTTATTAGAAAACCTTGATGAAAAGGATGTTGTACTTTCAAGACTTTTATCAACAGTTTCTATAGGAGGAGGTTCTACAACTACATTAAAAATGAATTATGGTACAATTCCTACAGCAAAAGTTTTAAAAAAATTAATAGAAACTAATACAAATATTTCTACTGCCATAGATTTAGCAAAATTGCAAACTCTTATAAATTCTATAACTGGGTATGATCCGCTTACAAATACTTATGGTGGTATAAATCCATCTTATGTTGATATTGATTCTATCGTAGCTGCTATAGTAAATAATTTTAATACCAATACTCAACCTCTTGTTCCTATTTATACCAGAGGAAATTTTGATACTGAAATAAAAGGAAAATTAAGAATTAGAGTTGGGGTAAATAGAACTACTGTCGCTGCCAATGCTGCAATAGGAGCTACTACAATTAAATTAACTAGCTTTACTAATATTTCTGGAAATCAATCTTTATTGATAAATAATCAGGTTATTACTATAAATACAATGGATTCTGTAAATAATACAGTTACTTTTACACCAGCTTTAAATGCGGCTATTAATAATGGTTCTAATGTATCTCTTTTACTTACTGGAGCTTCTTTATTGATAAATGATCTTACTGCAAAAAATGTCTCTTCAACAAGTGATCCAACAACAATAATAGAAAATGTAAGTCAAGGAACTCATTTATTAAGAGTATCATCTTCTGATCTCGGAAAAAATATTTATATAGAACAAAATGTAACCATAGATAAAAACTCATTAGATCAAACTATAACTGTTCTTCCAACCGCAATAGTACCTCAAAGCGTTGTTTTGGAACAAATAGAAAATAATGATAATCTTATCGTTCCTCAAAATGGTGGAATTACATTTACTCTTTTAGAAGGTCAAAGTGCTAATCTAAAAGTTAAAGTAGTTATGACAGACAAAACTTATAACCAAAACTATACTGTAACATCTTCAGATACTAATATTGTATCTGCTGGTGGAAGTTCAATTTCAGGAATAAAAGTAGGTTCTGCTAGTGTAAAAATAGCTGCAACAGATGATTTAACAAAGTTTATTACATTGAATGTTAATGTAATCGCTAGAAATCTTAATAATAATACAGGAAGTTTACCAACTATAGATACTTTTACACCTACTTCAAGTAGTACAGGTACAACATTAATAATAAATGGTAATAGTTTTGAAAATTCTAATAATAATTTAAACACAGTTACTTTTAATAGTTTAAATGGAACAAAAGTTAATGCAACTCCTTTTGAAGTAACAAAAACTCAAATAAAAGTTAAAATACCTGTTGGAGCTGAAACAGGAAGAATTTCTGTAACAACACCTGTAGGAACTATTGTTTCTACTAATTATTTGATAATAAATTCATTAGTAAATACAAATACATCGGGAATGATTTATATAAAAGGTGATGAATTCTATATGGGTCTTAGCGGAACTATAGATGATAATTTTTACCCTAGACACAAAGTTTTACTAAATGATTTCTATATAGATAAAACAGAAGTTACTAATCTTCAATTTAAGGATTTTGTAAATGCTAATGGTTATATTGCTAGTGCGGTTACTGATGCTTATTGGTCTGCTGAAGGTTTAGCTTGGAGAAATGCAAATAATGTAACAAAACCAGCTTATTGGGATGATTCAAGATTTAATCAAGATGATCAACCTGTCGTTGGTGTAACTTGGTATGAAGCAGAAGCTTATGCTAATTTCAAGGGAAAAAGATTACCAACAGAAGCTGAATGGGAATTTGCAGCTAGAGGCAAAGATGAAAGATATTATCCTTGGGGAGGAGATGCTCCTAGTGGTAGTAGCAAAAAAGCTAATGGTTTTTTTGGTGATTTTGGAAAAGATGATGGATTTCAATATACTTCTAAAGTTGAAAGTTTTGATAAAGATGAAAGTGCATTCGGTTTAAAAGATATGTCTGGTAATGCAGCTGAATGGGTATCAGATTGGTATGATGCTAGATACTATTCAAATGCTGAAGCAAGTAATCCAAAAGGCCCTTCTGCTGGTGGAACAAAATCACTTAGAGGTGGTTCTTGGTATAATCATCCTTTCTATAAAAATGATGCTACCAAAATACAAGATTCTTTAAAAACTTATACAAGATTTTATAGTGCCACCACAAATAGAAGTAGTTATATAGGTTTTAGAACTGCTAAATAGTTTTTAGGTAATTATAAGAAAAAGAATGAGTAAAATCATTCTTTTTTTGTTTTTATTATTTTCTTTTAATTGTGAGGAAATTGATCTTCGTAGAGACGCATTGCAATGTGTCTCTACATTTGGATTCAAATAATTTTTTTCGATAAGAATAAAAAATCATTCATATTCTTCCAGTTATTTTTTTTCTCTTTTTTTAGTTTCAATTTTAACTAATTTTTCTTCGATTTCTTTTATTAATCCTTTAATATGTTCATTTCTTGGATCAATATGTATTGCCTTATATAGTATTCCTAAAGCTAAAGAGTATTTTTTTTTAATATAATACATACAAGATAGAATTAAATAATTATCTATATTTTGAGTATCATTTTCATTACTTTCTTCTATTAGTTTAAAAATATTATCCAGTTTCTTATTCAAAGCCTTAGTTGATAAAATAGAAGCTATTTGAGCTTGTGCTAAATTAGATTTTTCTTTAGAAACTTTACTTTTATTAGAAACATCAGATATCCTTCTTATTGAAGTAATGCTTTTTTTATCAAAAGTCATAAGTAAAATTACCAATCATAGTTAAAATCAGTTTCTAAATCTTGAGGATCTTCTGGATATAGTTCTTTATCTCTAATAGAAATTATATTATCAAGTTTTTCTATTAATTTATCAAGATCTTTTATTTTTGATTGTATATCTGCTTTTAAAGTTGCTTTTTGAGCAGTATTAAGTAACGGATTTTTATCTATTTTACTAAGTTTATTCTGAGCCTCTTCTCTATTATTTACAGTATCTCTTCTCATTTTTCTAGAACTTCTAGCTTCTTTACCTGTTACTTCTCCATCTTCCATAACTTTATCAGTTTTTTTATCATTTTTTTGTATTTTATCGTTTGAATAAATATTTTCAGCTTTATATCCAGAAACCTCTACTGAAGATGATTTAACTTGAATATTACCCTTACAAATTTTTTGTAAAACAGCTATACCATCTTTTCCATTTCTTTCAACAAATTTCATAATGACATCCATTTTTGAAGCTTTTATAAGCTGATTTCTTTCTTCTGATGGATTAGGATATTTTTTAGCATCAGCTTCTTTGTTAGCATTTTCTTCTGCTTTTTCAAATTTATGTTCTAATCTTCTAATTCCATTTCCAGATCTAGAAATATCTTTAGTTTCTATTGCAGCCTTAATAAAATCTTTTTTACTTGTATTCAAAATAGTTTCAATATCTTTTTCATCAGCTACTAGCTCTATTTCCATAGAAACAGCGCTTTTGTCATTATATTTTTTACCTTTTATATTTTCATCTGTATCACTGGTTAATGAGTTTTGAAGTCTGTTATATCTTTGAACCTCATATCTAGTTGTTCTTGAATCATCTATTTTTATTTTAAAAGAAGTTTTATTTGTTGATTCTGCTTCTGTTATTTTTGCATCAAAAGAAGCAATATATTTTTCTTTTTCATTTGGTAATAATTTATCATATTTAACTAATTCATCTTTTGATATTTTAATATCTTGAGCAGGTTTAGTTATTTTTGAAATTTCATCGTTTAATTTAGTTTTTCTAGAATTAAGATCTCCAATTTGTTTATCTTTATCTGATTTTGAAATATTAATATTTTTATCAAGTTCATCTATTTTAGAGTTTATATCAGAAATTTCTTTTTCTTTTGGCTCTAAAAGTGGTTTATTTACACTTTCTAAATCTGATATTTGTTTATCAAGTTCATTTATTTTTTTATCTTTATCTTGAGGTGAAGAATTTACAAAAGAAACTAACTCTTCTTTTTTAGATTTTAAATTAGAAACAGTTGTTTGAGTTGATTCTATTTCTTTTTCTAAAAATGATATTTTACTTTCAATTTCTTTTAATTTTTCAGATTTTTTTTCTGTTGTTAAATCTGGATCTTTTTTTATTTCTTCTTTGGTATTCTCAAGTATTTCTATTTGTCTTTCTTTTGAAGGAGTTATAGAATAATCTCCACTTGCAATTTTTGTTTCATCAGAAAAAACTTTTCCTAAAACAGGTAATTTTTTGCTAGATTGAGAAGTTGTTCTTGTTGTAGAGCCTTCCATATCATAAGAAATTTGACCATAATTATTTTCAATCTTAACTTTAGACTCTGTTTCTTTGGAAATTCCAAATTGAGAAACACCATCAATTTTTAATGTTTTATCCCCTTCTTTTTCTCTAGCACTTTCATCTTTATTAGATATTATTTTTACTCCTGTATTTTCTTCAGGAACTGGTAATTCTTCACAGAATTTTGAAGAAGATTCCATTATTTCACTATATAATTTTTTACCTTCTTCAGTTTTTAAATCTATAACAACTTCATAATTCTGAGATTTTTGTTTTTTTATTAATCTTTCAGCCGATAATATATTACTTTGACTTTCTAATTCTAAATCTTGCTCTTTTTGAACGTTTCTAGAAACTGAAACTTTAACTTTAGAATCTCCTAAACCTTCAATAGATAAATTTATATCAACATCAATACTTCCTTTATTTGATACTTTAGCTAAGTTTTTACTAACTGAAACATCTGCACCATAAGAAAGTTCTCTTGATTTTTGAATGTTATAGTTATCTCCTTTCGGAATAGAAATAGCGTATTCCCATCCTTCTTTTTTTCCAACATCTTTTTTATCATTTTGAACAAACATCAAATTTTCGGTCATATCTTGAACATTATTACCTGAAGGTTTTAAATTATCTTTTTCTTGTTTTATTAGCTCTCTGGTTGCGGATGTTTCTTTATCTAATGATTTAAGTTTCTCTTTTTGTTCAGGTGTTCTATCTACAGCAACTATATCAAGTATTTTTTTTCTTTCTTCAGTTAATCTTGATAATTTTTCTTCTGGATAAATAGTTTCTCTTTCAGTTTTTAATTCCTCTTTTTTAGCACCTATTTTTTTATCCAATTCTTCTAACTGAGTTTTTTCTTCTGGTTTAATATTTTGAGCTGTAGTTTGATCAGATATTTTTTTCTTTTCCATTTCTAAACTAGATAATTCTGTATTTAGTTTATCAATTTTTGTAAATTTAGGATCTACAATTGAAGTTGAATGAGATCTTGAATCTAAATGACCTTTTTTGGCAGAAATACCAATTTTAATAGAACTAGATCCTTTATAAGAAGCTGTAAGAGATGTTTGATTATCATCTTTTATTTGTGTTGTAAAAACTCCATTTTTTACACTTTGAGTAACAACATTGTTAGCTCTTGATACATCTATAGAACCTCCAGTTCCATTAAGTGTTCCACCTACTTTTACACTATTACTATTAACTTTTACATCAAAACTACCAGATTTCCCCAAATCTGCTTTAACTTGAATACCTTGATTATTTCCTGTTCTTATCCCTGCACCATAATCTTCACCTTTTATTTTAGTTTTTACATCAACTACTGTTTGTTGATTTTCTCCTCCTGATACTTGAATACCACCAAGTTTTTCAGATTGTACTGCAACCGTAGTTCCTTTATTTGCCCCACCTGAAATATTTACAGAGCCAACTCCTTTTTGTGTTATTCCTGCTTTTGTGTAGCCAGTTTTA
>JBBTGK010000211.1:0-5672 GCA_038060635.1 Cyanobacteriota bacterium
CATAACATCAAGTATTGCTAAGTTAGGCTTTTCTTTTCTAGCTAATTCAATAGCATCAACGCCATTATCTGCAACTATAACAGTATAACCTTCTCTTTCTAGGCTATATTGAACACTTTTTGTTATAGATGGTTCATCGTCCACTATCAATATCTTTACGTTTTTCAAAACTGTACTCCCAAAGTAAAAAAAATGAAGCATATTTAATATTCTATCACAATGTTTTTGAGTATAGTTGAGATTTTTTATTATTATTAGAATTACAATACAATGTAAATTAATATATAATCTAAAGCTAATGCTAACTTAATAAATTATATTTTACTAGAATAAAAATATAAAAATTTTATACGATATTAAAAAAAATCTTATAAATTACGCTAGAATTAAATTTAGTTTACTTAATATTTAGAGTAAATTTTTTAAAGAGGTAAAAATGGCTTTTCATCATAATCTGAATCCTGATATTCTAAATATAGGTCCGATTACCATAAGATGGTATGGAATGATGTATGTTTTAGCTTTTATAATTGGTTATCAAGTTTTAAAAAGTGAAACCAAAAGAAGAAATATGCCTTATACCGAAGAAGATATTTCAGATTTTATATTTTATTTAATGCTTGGTGTAATTTTTGGTGGAAGAATTGGTTATATACTTTTTTATAATCTATCTTATTACATTGCAAATCCAATGAAAATAATAGCTATAACCGAAGGTGGAATGTCTTTTCATGGTGGTTTGATGGGAGTAATTATTGCAACTATTTTATATGCCAGAAAAAAGAAAGCTGTTTTTTCTGATTTAGGTGATATGGTTGCTCTAGGTGGCTCATTAGGTTTAGGTTTTGGTAGAATAGGAAATTTTATAAATGGTGAATTATATGGAAGAGCTGTAAATGCAGATTTCCCATTAGCTTTTATTTTCCCTTCAGATCCTCTAAAATTACCTAGACACCCTTCTCAAATATATGAATCTCTTACAGAAGGATTTATTATGTTTGCTATTCTTTATTTTTTAAGTAGAAAAAATGTAAAATCAGGAACGCTTATAGGAACATTTTTAATGCTCTATGGTGCTTTTAGATTTATGATAGAATTTACTAGAGAACCAGACGTTCAATTAGGTTTAGTTTTTATGAACACTCTTTCTATGGGACAAATACTATGTATTCCTATGATATTACTTGGTTTATTTATTATTATCTATGCTAATTTTCTCAAAAAAGATCCTGTTATAAAAGAAGAGCCTGTTGTTGTTTAGGATTTAGGACTAATTAATATCAAGTTTTATAATAGTAAGAAGTGAGAAGTAATAAGTGATGAGTAATGAGATAAGATTATATATTCTTTCTAGTTACTTTTTACTTCTCACTTTTTAAATTTCAATAAAATTATTTAATTCATACTATTTATAAAAGATTATTCAATTTTTCAAAAAAATCAGGAGATTTAATAATGCTATAATGATTTCCTTTTATATTGAATAGTTTTACTTTATCTGATATTTTATCCCAATTTAGTAGATTATCTTCTTCTATATTTTCGATAGCTCTAAAAAGTATTATTTCTGTATCAATTTTTTTACCTTCATATTTCAAAGAAGCATTTATATTTCCTTTAAAAACTTTGTATAATGATTTCACATTAATATTTTCAGAATCAACCTTTTTCCCAAAAAGACCTTTCATATCAATATTAAATCTATTTGTTAAAAACTCTTCATCTATAGATTTTCTAAATTCTTCACCAATTGGAGCATTCATATCTATAATTATTAGTTTTTCGACTTCATCACCATTTTTAATAAGTTGATGAGCTATTTCTAAAGCTACTAAAGAACCAAATGACCAACCAGATATGATATAAGGACCTGATTTTTGAACATTTTTTATCCCTGAAATATAAAAACTAGCCATTTCTTCTATTGTTTCAATAGGATTTGCATTTTCTGAAAAACCATAAGATTGAATTGCATAAAAAGGAGTATCTTTATCAATATTTTTTGCTATAGGATAAAAAGGAAAAATAGTTCCAGATACCGCATGAACACAAAATAGAGGTTTTTTATCACCTTGTTTTTTTAAAGGAATAACAACTGAATTAACTTTTTCTTCTAAATGAATGGCTAACTCTTTTATTGTATTAGCATTAAAAACAGAAGACATTGGTAATTCATAACCTAATTTTTCTTCTAAATCTATTTTCATTTTTGCTAATAAAAGAGAATGTCCACCTAAATCAAAAAAATTATCTTCTGTACCTATATTTTTTATACCTAAGTTATCTTGCCAAATATTTTTTATTATTAGTTCTAAATCTGTTTTTGCTTCAATATAAGTATTTTTTAATTTTGGTCTTTCATATAAATTTACTTTTTTTGTATTTAAATATTCTTTTAATAGATTTTTCATATTTGAAATAGATACTTTGGTATATTTTTCTTGTATAAATTTAATATCTAAGGGTGAAATAAAAATATTAGTTATTCCTTCATTATTTAAAACAGTATTAAAAATATTATTACCTTCTTCTAATGTTATAGAAAAATCATTATCTTCAAAAAAATATTTTAATTCTGAATTTCTATCATACATTTTTTTTGCCATTCCAACTTCTTTCCATGAACACCAATTTATAGTAGTTATAGAAACTTTTTTATCTAAGTTAGAATATTTATCTGTAAAAGAATTTAAAAAAGAATTAGCTGAAATATATGCAGTTTCACCTATACCACCTAATATAGTTGTTAGAGAAGAAAATAAAATTAATTTTTTTATTTGATATTTATTGCATAATTCATAAATATTTTTTGTAGCATTTATTTTAACAGAAAAAATTTCTTTATAATCATCAGATTTTTTTATGGAAATAAGACCAGATGAAATAATTCCTGCTGAATGTATAAAGTAAGATATTTTTCCTATTTTATTATTTATTTCACTAAATATAGTTTCTAAATCATTTTTATCATTAATATCAGCTTTTAATATATAACATTCTGAAAAATCTCTAATTTCTTTTGTTTTTTGATATGAAGGTGATTCTGAAATATTTTTTTCATCATAAGATCTATTTATTATTACTATTTTAGATTTGTATTTTTTAGCTAAAAATTCAGCTAAACTTAACCCTATTCCACCTAAACCACCTGTTATAACAAAAATATCAGATGAAGATACATTAGAGGTAAAATTAGAATCTAAAGATATTTTTTGAACATCTTCTAACCAAAAATTATTATTTCTAATTGCTAGTATTTTATGTTCTATATTTGAATATATTAGCTTAATTAATTTATTATTATTAATTTTACTATCAATATCAATGTTTTTAACATTTATATTAGCATATTCTTGTTTTACTGTTCTTAAAAAACAATTAAAAATCATTTGTTCAGGTAAAATATTTTCATTTCCTGTTATAAAATAATTCTCTTTTGAAATTATAATAATTTCTGTTTTAAAATTTAGATTACCAATTTCTTGGATAAGAAAAAGTAAATTATCAAAATATAGTTTTATAAATTCATTTTCAGAGTACTCAGGTAAAAAACAAATTATTTTTTCAGGTAAAATATCTTTTTCTTTTAGATTTTTGAATAATAAATTATATTCTTCTTTTGTGTATTTAATTTCTTCAAAAATTACATTATTAGAATAGTTATAAAATGTTTTACAGTTTTTATAATAATCAAGTGTCCTGAACAAGGGTGCTTTAGTCCCTTGTTTATTTTCACATTTATTTTGTTCAGTAATATGATCATAAAAAAACAAAGTAGTATTAATTTTCTCAGCTAAAACATTTTCTTTTATAAAAGTTTTTTTCCAAGAAGGTATATAAAACATATTTTCTATAGTATTTCTTTTACTTTGAACTATTCTTTTTTCTTCTAAAGCATCTACCCAATATTTTTTTCTATCAAATTGATACAAAGGTAAAGAGACTCTTTTGAAATCAACATTTTTATCCCAATTTATTTTATATCCTTTTTGCCATAAAAAACCTAAAGTAGTTAGAAAAAAATCATACTCACTTAAATTTGTATTTTTAGATGATAATGAGCTATTTAAAACAAAATTATTAAATATTTTAGCATTTCTTTGAATTATTTTTATTAGATGATCACTTGTTCCTAGTTCTAAAAAGGATATATCTTCTTCATTTGCTAATTCAGATAAACCTTGATAAAAAAGAACTGGTTTTAAAGTATGATTTATTATATATTCTAAATTTAATTCATTTTCTTTAATATATTTACCCGTTAAGTTAGAAATTATCTTAATTTTAGGATTTTTAAAAACTATATCTTTTAATTTAAAACTAAATTCTTCTATTATATTATCGAGTAAATAACAATGTGTAGCATGAGGAACACTTAATCTTGTAAAAGCAATTTTATTTTCTTTTAATTTTAGTTCTAAATTAATTATAGAATCTAAATCACCTGATAAAGTAATAAAATCTTCTGCATTATAATTAGCAATTACTATTTTTTCATTTAAAAATTTTTCTATTTCATTACTTTTACTTGATACTGCAATCATAGTTCCAGAAACTTTTTCAAAAAGAGCTCCTCTTATTGATACTATTTTTATAATATCTTCTAATAAAATAGCTTCTGAAATAGCCCAAGCAACATATTCTCCAAAACTATGACCTAATAAAACATCTGGAATTATTCCTTTGGACATCCATAATTTAGCCATTGAATATTGAATTATAAAAATAGAAGATTGCATATAAGTTGGTGTATTTAATAATTGAGAGTTATTATCATTAAAAATAATATCTTTTATATCTTTTTCTAGGTAATTATTAAATATTGATCTGCATTTTTCAAATTCTTCTTTAAATATAGGTTCATTTTTATATACTTCAAACCCTGATTTTATTTTTTGTGTTCCCAATCCTGAAAATAAAAATACATTTGTATAAGTTGTATTTTCACAATAATCAGTAAAAGAGTTATCTATAAAATTATTAGCTTTAGTTTTTAATTTTTGAGTTGATTTAGCTATAAAAAAACGTCTAAAATTCCAATCTTTTCTTCCTATTTGCAATGTATAAGAAATATCTTGAATATTTAAATTTTCTGAAATATTTTCATAATTTTTAGTTATATCATCTAAAGATTTTTCTGTTTTTGCAGATAAAATAATTAAATGACTTTTTTCTTCTTGAATATAATTATTTTTTTTATCTAAATATTCTTGTAAAATAACATGAACATTTGTACCACCTACACCAAAAGAGCTAACTCCTGCAAATCTTTCATTTTCTGAATTATTCCATTCTAATAATTTATTATTTACAAAAAAAGGACTATTTTCAAAATCTATATTAGAATTTGGTTTTTCAAAATGCAAGGTAGGAAATATAAGAGAGCTTTTTATACTTAAAACCGTTTTTATTAATCCTGAAATTCCTGAAGCTGCATCTAAATGTCCTATATTAGTTTTTACTGAACCAATCGCACAATAATTTTTTTTATCGGTATATAAAGAATAAGCATTTTTTAGAGCCATTACTTCAATTGGGTCGCCTATTTGAGTACCTGTTCCATGTGCCTCTATATATTCTATTTTTTCTGGATCTATTCCAGATTTTTCTATAGCAGATAAAATAACTTCACTTTGCCCTTCTATACTAGGAGCCATAAAACCAATTTTATT
>JBBTGK010000212.1:0-7233 GCA_038060635.1 Cyanobacteriota bacterium
TTAGAGTAAGTAATTGATTTAGGGCAATTATTTTTTCTAGGCTTTTTTTGTGCCTTTTTTTCTTCTCATTTTATTCTATAAAAAAAAAATAACTATGTTTTAATTTATAATTATGTTATAAAAAATTCTGATATTATAAAAGCTAAATAATATCTCATAATTTACTAAGGATTATCTAAAAATATGAAAAAAATTGAAATAATTGAATCAAATAATGGTTATTTTTGATTATCAAGAAAAAGAAAAAAAGCGAATAAAAGAACTTGATAAAATATTAGAAATAAAAACTTTAGAAGATTATACAAAAAATAGACCCCTTTTTTATGCAAAACCAAATTTTAATCTTAAACTTATAACTAATATGGAAAGTTTTTCTAATTATGAAATTACTATAAATGATAAAAATTATAAAATAGAGAAAAATGAATTTGAAGTAAATCTTGAAGAAGGTATTTCTACTATTATAGTTAAATTCATAAATAAATATGGTATTAGTGGTTTTGCTAATATAACTAAAATAAAATATCAATAAAAAGATTAAATTTAATTTGGGTGATCTTAGGGCTAAATAAATTGAATTACCTGAATTTTTCTTGTAATGTACATTAAGTATTAGTTTTTATGAGAGGTAAATTTATATTTATGATTAGAAAAATAGTAAAAATTGTTTTATTATCTATGTTATTTAGTAATTCATCTTATGCAGAAACGAAAAACCCAGATAGTGAAGTAACAGAAGATATAAAAAAATATGCTAAACCTATAAAAAGTATTGAGCCAGATAGCAGTTGTTCTGATATAACAAATATTTTAGAAACACTTAAAAACTATCGATTTATTGGTTTAGGTGAAGGAAGTCATGGTACAAGTGAGTTTTTTAGAGTAAAACATAAATTATACAAATGTTTTGTAGAAAAATTAGATTTTAAAGTTTTTGCTATAGAAGCATCTACTAAAGCTAGTAAAGTTATAGATGATTATATAAAAACAGGTAAAAGTGATTATAAAGAAGCTCTTTTAGTTAACTCTGTTTGGAATACTAAAGAAATGATTAATTTTATTGAATGGATGAGAGAATATAATAAAAAAGCTGATGAAAAAAATAAAATAAGTTATATTGGTTTTGATACATTTTTATCAGATGAATCTATAAATATAATATCTGATTTTTTAAAAGAAATTGATCTAGAAAAACAAAAGAAATTTTTAGAAATTTATAAACTATTTAATAATGAGCAATTGTTTTCAGCTTCAAATAAAAATGTTAAAACACAAGTTTTTGAAGAATTAGAATTTATTAAGAAAGAAATAATTAAAAATTCAAATTCTAAAAAACAAGAAAATTTAATTTATCATATAACCTTAATAGAAGATATTTTAAAGTTTTGGAATATTGATTATACATCACCTAATGGCTTTAAAGAATCTATTATTTTAAGAGATGAGCTAATGGCAAGACAAATAAAATATTCATCGGAAAATAACCATAAAAATAAAAAAATAGCTATCTGGGCTCATAATGCTCATATTAATAATGCAACTGAACAAGGTCCATTTAAAGATGTAAATCTGATGGGCTTTAATTTAAAAACCTATTTTAAAAATGATTATTATATATTAGGTTTATTATTTAGTGTTGGTTCTATTAAATCAAAAGTATTTTTAGATGATGGTTCTTTTTCTAAAGAATCTCAAGAAAATCCTATTTTAGAACCTGAAAAAGAAAGTATTAACTATTTATTTCATGAAACAAAAATTCCTTATTTTTTTATAGATTTAAAGAAAATTCCTGATAATTCTGTTTTTGGTAAATGGTTACTAGAACCTAAATTAATAAGAAATATAACAGCTGTTTATTCTTCTAAATTTGATGCTGCTTATTATTCAGAATTTAAAATAAATACTGTTTATGACGGTTTTATATATATTGATAAAAGCACTCCTAAATTAACAAATATAATAAATAATAAATAATTTAGCTTTTTTTAGTATTATTAATAAAATAAAATCATTGGTATAATTTAAAGGTTATTATTTAAGAATAGAGAAATATGTTAATTTTAGGTATAGAAAGCAGTTGTGATGAGACTTCTGTTTCTCTAGTAAAAAATGGAAAAGAAATAATTTGCAATTTAGTTGCATCTCAAATAGATATTCATGCTCAATATGGCGGTGTTGTTCCTGAAATTGCTTCAAGGCAACATATATTAACTATAAACCCATTATTAGAAGAGCTTTTTACTAAAACCCAGCTTTCTAAAGATGATATAGATGCAATTGCTGTTACTTATTCACCTGGTTTACAAGGTTCTTTAATTATTGGTTTAATGGTTGCAAAAACTTTGGCTTGGTTATGGAAAAAAACTTTAATACCTGTAAATCATCTTGAAGGACACATGTATTCTCCTTTTTTAGAAAAAGAAATAAAACCACCTTTTTTAACTCTTTTAGTTTCTGGTGGACATACAGAATTAATTATTTTTGAAGATCATGGAAAATATAAATTATTAGGAAAAACAAAAGATGACGCTGTTGGAGAAGCATTTGATAAAGTTGCAAGACTTTTAGATTTACCTTATCCTGGTGGTCCTTATATAGATAAAAAATCTCAAATTGGAGATCCAAAAAAATTTGCTTTTCCTCGTGCATTGCCTGCTAGTTATGATTTTAGTTTTAGTGGATTAAAAACTTCTGTCCTTTATACAATAAGAAATATGCAAAAAGAAAATATAGAAATTCCTGTGGAAGATATATGTGCAAGTTTTAGTGAAGCTGTTTCTGATACTTTAGTTAATAAAGCTATAAAAGCTTGTAAAGAGTTTAACCTAAATAAAGTTGTTATTTCTGGTGGTGTTGCTGCAAATTCAACCTTAAGGAAAAAAATGGCTTTAGAATGTAAAAAAAGAAAAATTGAATTCTTTTCTCCTCCATTAAGTTTATGCACTGATAATGCAGCTATGATTGCCTGTGTAGCATATTATAAATTTATCAGAGATGATTATGAAAAAGATTGGCTTTCTTTAGATGCACAATCAAGACTAAAACCATATTAAAAAAGAGAAATAATTATGCATACAAATTTTTTTGAAAAAGAAGAAAACATAAAAATAAATGAAGATTCTCATATAGAATTAATAAATCATAATCACACCGAAGAACTATTTTTACTTGTAGATAAAAATCGTGAATATCTTAGAGAATGGTTACCTTGGCTAGATTTTAATAAACAAGTTTCAGATACTAAAAAATTTGTTCAAGATTCTATTGAAAACTTTCAAGGAAATAAATCTTTTCAATCAGTTATTATTTATAAAAATCAAATAGCTGGTTGTATTGGTTTACATAACATTGATTGGGAAAAAGAAACTACTGCTATTGGTTATTGGATAGCAAAAGATTTTCAAGGCAAAGGATTAACATCTAAAGCTACTCAAATTGTTTTAAATTACGCTTTTAATGAATTAAAATTAAAAAATATTCAAATTAGATGTGCTGTAGAAAATAAAAAAAGTAGAGCTATTCCAGAAAAATTAGGTTTTAGTTTTTTAGAAATAAAAGAACAAAGTGAATGGCTCTATGACCATTTTGTAGATCATGCTATATATGAAATGAAATCTAACTTAAACTAATTTATCCCTCTTTTTGATAAAAGAGTTGGAAATGTAAGAAAAAATATTTTTAGATCCATAAACATAGTTAATTTTTCTATGTATTCTAAATCAAAATTAAGTTTTATATCTATAGAAAGATCATCTCTACCATTTATTTGAGCCCAGCCAGACATTCCTGGTTTTACTTTAAAAACCCCTTTTTGTTTTTCGGTATAAGTTTTTACAATAGATGGAACTTCAGGACGAGGACCAATTAAACTCATTTCACCTTTTATTATGTTTATTAATTGAGGAAATTCATCAATACTACTGTGGCGTAAAAATTTACCTAATTTAGTTATTCTTGGATCATCTTTTTCTGTCAAAACAGGGCCTACTTTATCTGCATTTACTATCATTGTTCTAAATTTATAAATTAAAAATATCTTTTCATTTTTTCCTACTCTTTCTTGTAAAAAAAATATTGGACCTGGATCAAGTATTTTTATTAAAATAGACACTAAAATAAAAAGTGGTGAAAGTAATAAAAGTGCAAATAATCCAAAAATAAAATCAAAAATATTTTTAAAATAATTTTTATACATTTGGTCTATGTTGTTCTGGTAATAATTCTAATATTTTTTGACCATAAATATTTTTTATGTAATCTATTTTTTCTTCAAAAGTTAAATCTTCACTAGGCATATAATCACTTGGTTTAACTAGTTTTCCTATTTTAACTTTTAACGTTTGTCTAAACTTAATTTTTTTACCTTTTCCCCATGCTTTATCAGAATCAATAATAGCTACAGGAAGAAAAGACACTTTTGTATCTAATAAAATTCTTGCAACTCCAGATTTCATAGGCATGAACTTTCCATCAGGGCTTCTTCCTCCTTCAGGAAAAATAGTAATTAACCAACCGTTATCAAGAGCATATTTTGTATTTTCTATAAAAGAATTATCACCAGCTTTTCTTTTTACTGCATAAGCACCACTCCAATGTATTATTTGTTTTAATATAGGTACTTTGAATAATTCAGATTTTGCCATATAAGCGATAGGTCTTTTTACTGCAAAACCAACTAGTGGTGGATCAACATTACTGCAATGGTTTGAAAGAATTATGTATGTTTCACTAAAAGAAACATTTTCTTGTCCTTCAATTTTAACACCCCATAATATTTGATAAAAAAGAAATACTAAAACTCTTTGAAACCAATAATAAAGTTTATAAGTCTCTACAGACATTACTTTTCCGTATTTATCTAATTTATCCATATTCCTAAATCTTTTTATTTTTAACTATTTTCAAAAAAATGTATTTCTATTTCAGGATAACAATATATCATATTCACCTAAAAAAATAAGTAAGATGAATTAAATTTTTATATAGCTTAAGTTAAACAAATATATTACCATTTTTTAGATCATACTGACCTGAGTTTAAGTATATTCATTGTTTAGGAAATTTGATTCTGTTAATGTATAATATATTTTTGCGTAGATATTAAAGATAATAAATAAAAATAAAATGAAACTTAATTCTAATCAAGAAGAGGCTGTAAATTTAATAAATGGGGCAGTTTTAATTCTTGCAGGGGCTGGAAGTGGTAAAACTCGTGTTTTAACTGAAAGAATAGCAAATTTAATCTCAAATTATAATGTAAAACCATATAATATTTTATCAGTAACTTTTACAAATAAAGCTGCCAAAGAAATGAAAGAAAGAATTTCTTTAAGAGTTGGGGAAGAAATTGCTAAATCTTTATGGGCTGGTACTTTTCACTCTATTTGTAGCAAAATATTAAGATCTGAAATTAAACATTTAGATAGAAGTTCAAACTTTGTTATTTATGATACTCAAGATCAACAAAAACTATTTAAAGATTGTTTGAAAAAATTAAATATAGATGAAAAAAATTATGGTGATACAAAGATAACTAGAGAAATAAGCAAAGCAAAAAGTTTAGGTTATTCTCCTGAAGTATATACTCAGACTTTTTTGAGTTATAAAGACCAAAAAATAGGTGAAATTTATGCTTTATATCAAGATGAACTGAAAAAAAATAATGCTCTTGATTTTGATGATATTCTTTTTTATTGTGTGAAAATCTTTAAAGAATTTCCTGAAGTATTATTAAAATATCAACAAAAATTTAGATATATAATGGTAGATGAATATCAAGATACAAATCATATTCAATATGAGTTAATAAAAGCTCTTGCAGATAATTTTAAAAATATTTGTGTTGTTGGAGATGTGGATCAGAGTATTTATTCTTTTAGAAATGCTGATTTTAGGATAATACTCAATTTTCAAAAAGATTATAAAGATGCAAAAATAATAAAATTAGAAAAAAATTATCGTTCTACTCAAAATATTGTAAATCTATCTAATCATATAATAAAAGAAAATAAAGAAAGATTTCCTAAAATTCTTGATACTGATAATGAAATTGGCGAAAAAGTAAAAGTATTTGAAGCTAGAGATGAAGAAGAAGAAGTTAGATTTATTATAAAAGAGCTTTATAAATTAGTTGAAAAAGGTTATGAATACAAAGATTTTACTGTTTTATATAGAACTAATGCTCAATCAAGGATTTTTGAAGAATATTTTGTTAGAAATAATATACCTCATCAAATAATTGGTGGTTTTAAATTTTTTGAAAGAAAAGAAATAAAAGATATTATTTCATATTTAAAAGTTATTTTTAACCAAGATGATTCTATAGGCTTACAAAGAATAATAAATTATCCAAAAAGAGGTATTGGTTCAACAACTATTGAAAAATTAAACAAACTTTCAGAAGAATTAGGTATTACTCTTTGGGATGCTTTAAATTTAAAAACACTTGAAAATATTAGTGCAGGAACTCAAAAAACTATTAGAGAATTTGTTTATTTAATTAATACTTTAAGAGAAAAAAGCACTCATTATTCAATTTCAAAGTTAATAAAAACTATTTTAGATGATACTAATTTTATTAGCGAACTTCAAACAGAAGATGAAAAAAAAGAGAAAGATAATGATAGAACTGAAAACATATACCAATTAATAAGTTCGGCAGATGATTTTGAAATAAATTCTGATGATACTTCTTTAGAGTCATATCTAAATTATATTTCTTTAATAGCTGATTCTGATTCTATAGAAGAACAAAATAAAAAAGTAAAACTTATGACTGTTCATACTTCAAAGGGCTTAGAATTCCCTGTAGTTTTTGTTGCTGGTTTATGTGAAGGTATTTTTCCTCATGTAAATTCAAAAACTGATCAAGAAGTAGAAGAAGAAAGAAGACTTATGTATGTAGCAATTACAAGGGCGAAAAAAATTCTCTATTTTTCTTTTCCTAGAATAAGAAATGTTTTTGGTTCATATCAAAATTATTTACCTTCAAGATTTTTAGCCGAATGTCCTTCAGAATATACTTCTGGATACCAAATAAGTAAAGAAAAACATAAAAAGTTTAATGATGATAATTTATATCTTAATAAAACTAGAGAAGAAAATAGGAAAAAAAGAGAAGATGATGGTTTTATCAATGAAGATTATGTTTATAATAGAAAAAATTCTAAACAAGGTGATGGTTTTATTAATGAAGATTATCAATATGAAAAGAAACCTTCTAAAAAAAGAAAG
>JBBTGK010000213.1:0-22623 GCA_038060635.1 Cyanobacteriota bacterium
AGTAAATCTATGAATTAAAATTTGATAAGCAGAGATAAAAAATATAAAAGGAGTTATAGCATATTTTTTTGAAAGATCTTTTATTCCTATTTTAATTTCTTCAGGTAATTCTATTTCAAAAATTGTTCCAATAAAATTATTTACTTTAGGTCTTTTTTTATCTGTAGGCATTTGTATAAAACTAGGAATATTATTTAATTCTTTTTTCCAAAAAGATATGCTTTCTTGATTTAGATTTTTTTCTTGATTTTCTATATATTTTAAGTAATTATTATCTATTTTAATTAAATCAATTTCTTTATTTAAAGAAAAAGCTTTGTATATATCAATTACTTCTTTTATAAAAATACCGCAAGACCAAGCATCTGCAATTATATGATGAAGGATAGGAATAAAAATATTTTCATTTTCTGATATCTCTAACATTTTAATTTTTATTAATGGTAGCTTTTCTAAATTAAAGCTTAAATCTACTTCTTTTAGAATTAATTCATCTATATTTTTAAAATAATTTAGCTCTGAAGTAATATTTTTATTCTCAATCTCTATTTTAATAAAAGGTACTATTTTTTGTACTGGCAAATTATCTTCTATTACAAAATATGCTCTTAATGAATCATGTCTTTTGATAACTTCATTTATTGCTTTTTCTAGTATTTCTTTATCTAATTTCCCTTTTACTTTAAATGCTGAAAAAATGTTATATGCAGGGTTTAATGGATTAAGGTTATAAAGAAACCACATTCTTTTTTGTGAAAATGATAGTGGATACGTTTTAGTTTCTTTTTCTTTTAAATATTCAATTAAAGATTCTTTTTTTAGAGCTAATTCACTTTTTAATTCTTCAGTAAGAACACCTTTTTGGGCATTAAGAGACAAATTATCATTTTTTAGAGATATTTTTACTCCAAGTGATTCAAGTTTTTCTATGATTCTTTGCATGTATATTTCTAAATTTAATTTTCTAAAAGCTTTTTTATATCTCTTTCAAAAGTACTTTTCATATAAAATCCAGGATAAACATCTTCTATTTTTCCTTCTTTATTAATCAAAATACTTGTAGGAACTGCAACAATTTCGCCTAAAGATTTCATATTTTTATAATTATACATTACTACAGGATAATTTATATTTTCTTTTTTTATAAAAGATTTTACACCTTCGATATTATTTTCATCAACAGATATTCCAATTATTTCAAAACCTTTATCATGATATTTAGAATAAAAATCTACAAAATTAGGTATTTCAATGCGACAAGGAGGACACCAAGTAGCCCAAAAGTTTAATAAAACCACTTTACCTTTTAAATCTGATACTTTAATTTCTTTTTTACTTATAATATCTATTCCTGAAATTTCATTAACAACTTTTCCCCTATCCTCTCCCATATAGGCTTTATATTTTTCAAAAAAAATATTAAATTTACCTGTATATAAAAAAACAATTAAGATTATTGCTAGTATTAGGTTAGAATAATTTTTCTTTAAAAAATTTAACATAAATCTAGTTTAAACTTGCTTTTTTCTTGGTTAAACATGATACAGAAGTTTGTTGTATAAAAAAACCAGATATCATAGATATTACAAATATTATTACATTGAAATTAAGTGTAGCTAAGTTTGCCAAAGCAGGGCCTGGACATAAACCACCTATTCCCCAACCAATACCAAATAGAAACGCTCCTATTAAAAGATCTTTATCAATTTTTTTATTACTTGTAACAATAAATTTTTCTTGAAGAATCGGTTTACCTCTTTTAAAAATTAAAGGGAATGCAAAAAAAGTAACAAATAACCCCCCGCCCATAACAAGAAGTAAACTTGGATCCCATTTTCCTGTTATATCTAAAAAACCTTGAACTTTAGATGTATTCATCATTCCTGAAATACCAAGGCCTATAGCAAAAATTAAACCAGAAACAAATGATGCAATATTAACTTTTGAAACCATTTTAATTATCCTTTTAAACCTAAAATATGAAATAAGATATAAACACTAAAAAAACCAGCTCCGATAAATGTAATAACTGATGCAAGTGAACGAGGTGATTTTCTTGCTAAACCACAAATACCATGACCACTAGTACAACCATTTCCTAATGCTGTACCAAAACCTACAAGTAGCCCAGCTATTATCATTTGAATAGGATTTAGATTTGCAACTTTAGCTGTCATTTCTGGCATAATCATAGTTATTATAAAACCGCCTAATAATAATCCAACTAAAAAAAACTTTCTCCAACTTTTTTCTAAATTTGAATTATCTTTACTTAGTAAGCCTTTTGTAATACCGCTTATACCAGCTATTTTTCCGTTGAATAACATTAATAATGATGAAGCGATACCGACTAGTAAACCTCCTATTAATGAAGGAAATAATGTAAAGTTTTCTATAACCATTTTTTATAACCCTACCTAAAAAGATTAATTATACTATATAGGGTATAGTATATCAAATAACGAAATAAACGACAAGTGTTTTTTTTATTAAAAAATTTTATATAATACCATGTATAGTATATAATTTATATTGTGATTTTCTTTTAAATTAAAAAGGATAAAATAATTATGAAAGATAAAAAAGTTAAATCTGTTATTGAAATAGATAAAAATGAAGATTTGATTGAAAATATAGAATTTAATACTACAAGTAAAGAGTTAGTTCATAGACTTAATAGAATTATAGGTCAATTAGAGTCCATCAAAAGAGGAATTCAAACTGAAAGTGATAAAGATTGTGTTCAAACTATAAGATTATTAAAAGCTGCAAATAATGCAATTAAAAAATTTGGCGAAGCTTATGTAAATGAACATCTTACCAAATGTATAAATACTGGCGTTTCATCAAAAGATCTTGAGCAAGGATTAAAAGATGTTATAGGTTCTGTTTTTAATATGTAAAACTGATTATAGAATTCAAAATATTATAATATTAAAAATATAAAAAACTAAAGAAAAAAGTAATATTAATAGGTTGTTTTATCTAATTTATTTTGATCTTTTAATAAGCCTAAAGTCAATATATTTATTAATAAACAACTCTTTTTATTAATGTATTTTTGGGTTATAATACATACGTTATTTTGAAAATTAAAAGATGAAAAAGTAAATCTAAATAGAAGGGTGTAAATAGTGACTGATTTAGTAGTAACAGAATTAAAAGCAAAAGCAGATCTTGATGAAAACTTAACATCAGATGAAGTTAGCAAAGCTCACCATGTAAATACAAGTTATGGTGCAGATCAAATCCAAGTTTTAGAAGGAATAGAACACGTTCGTGTAAGACCTGGTATGTATATAGGAAGTACAGGAGAAAAAGGTTTACATCATTTAGTTTATGAAGTTGTGGATAACTCTGTTGATGAAGCACTAGCAGGTCATTGTGATACTATTGCAATAGATATTAATCATGATGGAAGTGTTTCTGTTAAAGATAATGGTAGAGGAATTCCTATAGAAATTCATACCAAAACAGGTAAATCTGCTCTTGAAACAGTAATGACAACTCTTGGTGCAGGTGGTAAATTCGGTGGAGATTCTGGATATGCTGTATCAGGTGGATTGCATGGTGTTGGTGTTTCAGTTGTAAATGCTCTTAGTGATTGGTGTGAAGTTGAAGTTACAAAAGATGGTAAAGTTTATCATCAAAGATATGAAAAAGGTAAAGCTGTAAATGAAGTAACTATTATCAGAGAAACTACTGAAGTAAATGGAACCAAAACTACTTTTTATCCTGATAACACAATAATGGAAACATTAGAATTTAGTTATGATGTTTTAGCTACAAGACTTAGAGAAATAGCTTTTTTAAATAAAGTTCTTACTATAAAATTTAGTGATCAAAGAAACCCAGAAATAAAACAAGACGTTTTTCATTATGAAGGCGGAATTCAATCATTTGTTTCTTATTTAAATGAGAATAAAGAAACAATACATACAGACCCCGTATATGTTCAAGGTATAAAAGATAATTTAGCTGTAGAAGTAGCTTTTCAATATAATTCTGGATATAGTGAAACTGTTTTGAGTTTTGCTAATAATATAAATACTCCTGATGGTGGAACACACGTAACTGGTTTTAGAAGTGCTTTAACAAGAGTAATAAATGATTATGCAAGAAAAAATAATTTATTAAAAGAACAAGATACAAATTTTTCTGGTGAAGATGTTAGAGAAGGTTTAAGTGCTGTAATAAGTGTTAAATTACCTAATCCTCAATTTGAAGGTCAAACAAAATCTAAACTTGGTAACACAGAAGCAAGAACAATTGTTGAGCAAGTTTTTTCTGAAAATTTAATTCATTACTTAGAAACAAATCCAATTGCAGCTAAAATGTTTATAAATAAAGCGTTAGATGCAGCAAGAGCAAGAGAAGCCGCTAGAAAAGCAAAAGATTTAGTAAGAAGAAAAAGCTTTTTAGAAACAGCTACACTTCCAGGTAAATTAGCAGATTGTTCTGATGATGATAAAACAGTTACAGAAATATATCTAGTAGAAGGAGATTCTGCTGGAGGTTCTGCAAAACAAGGAAGAGATAGAAGATTCCAAGCAATACTTCCTTTGAGAGGTAAAATTTTAAATATAGAAAAATCTCGTGATGATAAAATTTATGCAAATAATGAAATTCAATCGTTACTTATCGGTACTGGAATTGCAGCAGCAAAAGATTTAGATGCAAAACTAGCAGAAGCCGATTTACCAGCAGGAGATGATTTGGATTTTTATTTTTCTAAAATACGTTATGGAAAAATAATTATCATGACCGATGCCGATGTTGATGGAGCTCATATAAGAACTTTATTGCTTACTTTCTTTTATAGATTTGCAAAACAACTTATTCAAAATGGTTATATTTACATTGCTCAACCACCTTTATACAAAGTTGAAAAAGGTAAAAAATCTCAATACATTTTTAATGGAAAAGATTTAGATGCGTATATGAAAGAACATGGTAAAGATATTCAAATATCAAGATTCAAAGGTCTTGGTGAAATGATGCCTCAACAACTTTGGGATACAACAATGAATCCTCAAACAAGAGTTCTTTTGAAAGTAACAATAGAAGATGCCGCAGAATCTGATCGTATTTTTTCTGTTCTTATGGGTGATAAAGTAGAACCAAGAAGAGATTTTATTGAAAAATATGCTCTTGATGTTAAAAACTTAGATATTTAAAAATAGCACTTTTTATCATTTAAAATTTTGCATGAAATATAATTAAAGAAAATATTCTGATTTTTTGTTTCGTGCATTTTTTTTTGCTTTGACTATAATAATTAGCTTAAAATAAAATAATAAATTCTCTTGATTATTTACAGCCACTATTAACCACTCATGAATCTCCTATTTATTGGTATATGTTTAGGCACAGTATAGTTGAAACCGGTAATATTTATGTAAGAGTAAGTACAAGAGGTTTAGCTAAAAATGTTATTACTTCGTCATATAGTAATTCAAAAAGAATAAATAAACCTATTATGGAAAATCTTAATATTTAAGTCAAAAGTCAATACAAAAATCCATCATATTTGATATAATTAAAATAGTATTATTTTTTAAAGGTGTAATTATTTGAAAAAGTTTGAATCTGTTAGAGAAAATGGAATAACTTTTTTATTCAAATATGAACCAGATTCACCAGAACTTTTGCATATTTACGTAAGACATTTAACAACTATAGATGATGCTTTAGATGTATATTTTTCAACCGAATCAGTTTTTAATCCTAAAAATAAAAGGTATGAAAATTATTCAGAAACACATGGAATTTATTGGTTTTGGTTAAATGAAAAAGATAAAAAAGTAATAGTAATAACTTGTTTTAAATTATAGAAGAGGTTAGTAAAATGACAAAAAGAAGAAATTATGAAATTTTAGGACCAGTAGAATTAAGTGATGAAGAAGCAGAAATTGCTAATAAATTTATAGAAGAAGCTGATAAAGAAATTGAAGAAGCTAGAATAAATTTTAGGTGGGGTAGAGAACAATTAAATTTGGTAAAAAGGACAGCTAATGTAATGGGTGTACCATATCAAACTTATATAAAACAAGTTGTTTATAGACAATGTTTACAAGATTTAAAAGACAAGAAATTAATTGAAAAATAAATCCCAGATTACTTGGCTTTGTTTTTATTAATAACAAAGTTCTTTTCAATGTATTATTAATAAAAATAAAAACGTCATACAACATTGCACAAAACGGACAGGCATACACATTTATAGGTGAGAAAAGTTATGTGTAGCCCGTCGTTTGTGCTAGATCGTTAAAAAAATAACTTGATAATTTATTGATTTGATTGTCTAAAAAGAATTATTTTTGTTAAAAAAAGAAATATACGAAACTACTAAAGGTATTTTACCAAAAAGCCCACGGGCAAAAGCTGTTTTGGATTTACTATTAAGAAATAATGTTGAATGGTTAGACAAGTAAGACTTAAATGAATTTTTAATGTCAATAAAATCAGAAAAAAGTGGATTAGAAGTAGTAGAATATTTTGCTATTGAAAAATTATTTTCTGAACAAAAAGAGGAAAAATTTTGCCGAGTTTCTTTTTTAGATGAGGAAATAATAATAAAAAATGATTCATTAATAGAACTATTAGAAGAAATTATTGCAAGATTTACAAATAAATGATTATACTAACCTTTAAAGTAAAATGTTGAAATTTTTTAAAAAAGCAATAACAAAAACAGTTTTAGAGTTTACTTTTTTATAAATGAATAGTTATTTCCATTCATTTATAAAGAGATAAATAATAAGAATTCTCTAATCAAAAAAGATCTTATATTTTTGTGTTTCTAAATCTTCAAATTGTCCAGATTTTACAGACCAATAAAAACCAACAAGTAATACTACTCCGACAAAAGCCATTATTGGCAACATAAAAAACATTATATTCATTTTATTTACTCCTTATAGAGTTTACTGCTATTAATTATTACTAATAAAGAACTAAAAGGCATTAGAATTGAAGCAATAAGAGGAGTTATATTTCCAGATACAGCTAAAGGAATTACAATTATATTATAGAGAATTGAAATAAAAACACTTTGTTTAATATTTTCATAAGTTCTTTTTGATATTTTGGTAACATTAAGCAAAGATTCAAAATCCTTATTAAGAACAATAACATCCACATTTGTATTAACAATATTATTATTAGCACAAACTGAAATACTAACACTTGATTCTTTCATTGCTAATGTATCATTTATTCCATCACCTATCATCATTGTATTATTATTTTTATTTAGATTAGAAACATAATCAAGTTTATCTTTTGGTAAAAAATCGGCATGATTATTATCTATTCCTATTTGACTAGATATTTTATCTAAATTTTCTTTTTTATCACCAGAAATTATAGATATTTCATAACCTTCATTTTTCCATGTATCAATAGTTTCTTGCACATTATCTCTTAATTCATCTTTTATAAAAAAGAACCCTAAAATATTTTTTTCATCTGAAATAAAAACTAAATTTTCATTTTTTACTTGCTCTATTATATTGTCATTTATGTTATTAATATTTTGCTCTTTTAGGTATTTATAATTTCCAATAAAATATTTATTTTTATCAACAATTCCTTCAACACCTTTTCCTAAATGCTCTTTAAAATCAGCTGCTTTTTTAACTTCAACATCTATACTATAAGCATATTTAACTATAGACCATGCTATAGGGTGTTCTGAAAATCTTTCTATTGCACAAGCTATTTCCATAAGTTTATTTTCTGAAAAATCACAAATAGAAACTATTTTTGTAACTTGAATTTTACCTAAGGTTATAGTTCCTGTTTTATCCAAAATTATTTGATTTACGTTAGCTATTTTTTGAAAAGAATCTGGTGTTTTGAATAAAATACCTTTTTTTATCGCATTATATGATGAAATACTTACAGCTAAAGGCATAGCTAAACCTAAAGCACAAGGACAAGCAGAAACTATAACAGAAACAGCATTTAAAAGAGCTACATCAAAACCTTTATTTAAATACAAGAAAAAAGTAAAAACAGAAATTACACTTGTAACGATAAAAAATATATTTGAGTATTTATCAGTAAAATTTTTAAAGTTTGATTTATGAGAACCAATCTCTTGAATTAATTTTTTTATTTGATTAATAGTACTATCTTGATTATTTTTACTTACTTTATAATAAAAAGTATTTCCTTCATTTCTTGAACCAGCAATGACAGTATCATTTTCAATTTTTTTTACAGGAGTACTTTCACCTGTTATTAACGATTCATTTAAATATGCCTCTCCATACAATATATGACCATCAAGAGGTACAAAATCATCATTTTTTACAACAAGAACATCACCAATTTTAACTTCTTCTAAATGAACTACTTTTTCTTCATCTTCTTTGCTAATAGTCGCATATAGATTTTCAAAATTAAAAGAATCTTGGTATTTATTAACTACATTATTTTTTATTGTCTGTTCTATAATTCTGCCTAAAATAATAAAAAATAAAAACATATTTAGACAGTCAAAATACAATACATTTTTATTGGTAATAGTAGCAAAAACACTATAAGCATAGATAAGTAAAGAAGCCATAAAAATATTAGCATCCATATTAAAAAACTTATATTTAATGCTATTTATAAAAGATTTAAAAAATGGTTTTATGGTCATAAAATAAATAGGAGTAGTTATTATTAGAGCAAGATATTTAAGTAATTTACTTGAAGTAATATCCATATCTGTTACATAGCTAAAATAAAAAGGTTCTAATAAAAACATTGTAGAAACTACACCAAAAGCATTGAATGCTAATGCTAAAAGTAAATAGTTGTTTTTTTCTATCGAAATTTTATCAGAATTAAGTTCGATCGGTTGAGGCGGATAACCTATTTTATTAAAGATATTTACTATTTTTTCTAAAGATATTACACTATCATTCCAAGTTATTTTAGCTTTTTTATTAGTATAATTAACTTGTACGCTTTCCATACCTTTTTCTTTTTCTAAAACCTTCTCTATTACCCAAATACAACTAGGACAGTGTATATTTTCTAAATATAAAGTCATTTCTAAAGAATCATCTTTTTTTTCTATATATTTTTCTCTAAAAAAACTACTTTCAAAAGGAAATTTATTTTCTTTATCAGATAAAGGTTTTATTTCATCTATATCTCTTGTTTCATAATAAGAATCTGCACCAGAATAATATATTAACTCACAAGCAGTTTTACATCCCATACAACAAAAATATTTAACAACACCATTTATTTTATGCTCTAAAGGATGTTTATTGTATGAACCGCAATGAAAACAAATATCTTTATTTATATTTTTATTCTCTTCTTGCTTTTCCATTGTAAATCACCTTTTTTTATTTCTATGAAAACATCCCAAATCCCTTTCATATCCATAGCTATCTTGTTTTCGTATACCCCTTTACTTTTTTCTTTAAGAATAATCTCTTTATCAAATCCACTTTCTGTTGGTCTAAAAAAGTTTAGTGTAACAAGCGATTTTTCTAAATATTCATTATTTTTATCTAAAACTGTAATGGTATAAACATCATTTTTATTTTTAAAATCCACTTTTAAATCTAGTTTTGCTTGTGTATGTTGCTCTTCTTTAGTTTTTTGGTAATTTAAACCTTTTTTATAATAATTCTCTTCTACTAAACCATCATAAGTTTTTATAGATATGAGAATAAAAGAAATATTTACAGTTATTATTGTTGCAAAAAACAAAAAAATAGTTAAAAATAATTTTCTTTCAAATGGATCCGCATTTTTAATTTGGTAAAACAAAGTTAGTATCCTCATGCTCTTCAATAATATTATTTTGTTCTATTTTTTGTAATATAAAAGTAAATCTATTAATTTTTTGAGTAAAATTCTTTTCATCTGCTAAAACAGTAACACCAAAATCACGTACTTCACCAGATTTTACAGCAATTGCATCATTACCTAAAACAAGTTCACCATCAATATTTTTTAATTTTACTTTATATTGTTGATCCTCTTCACTCATATTTAATATTTTTAAACTATAAATATTTATTATTTTTCCATTAGGTAATTTTTGAGAAATAAAATTTCTATCTTTTATTACTTCAAAATCAAATCCTTTTCTTGTTGCTATTTTAAAAAGAATAAATGATGCAATAAGACTCATTAGTATAAAGTAAACAATTACTCTTGGGCGTATGATTTGAGTTTTTTGTCCATTCATTCCATTATGAGAGTCATATCTAATTAAATCTGGAGATCTTTTTTGTTTTACTTGTACAACAGCACAGGCATCTATACATCTAGCACAATTTATACATTCAAATTGAGAACCATTTCTTATATCTATTCCTGTAGGACAAACTATAACGCAATAATTACAATTTATACATGCTGGTTTTTCTCCATTTTTACCCTCACCTTTTTCTTTGTCATAAGTAACTTCTAAAGAGTTTTTATCTTTTAGTACACCTTGAAATCTTCCATAAGGACAAGGAACAAAACAAAACTGTTCTCTAAAAAAACCAAAGTCAAACATAGAGAAGCCCGTTATAAACATAAACCAAAACAAAGCCCAACCAGAAAGCTCACCTTTTAAAATAAGGTCAAATAATTCTGCATTTGGTACAAAATAAGACATAAAGGTAAAACCAATTAGGGCAGAAATTACTATCCAAATAGTATTCCTAATTGTTAGTTTAAAAATTTTTTCTGGTCCCCAAGGCATTTTAGCAAATTTTTTTTGTCTTATACTGTCTCCTAAAACAAATCTTTCTATTTCTATAAATACACTAGTAAAAACGGTTTGAGGACACATATATCCACACCAAACACGGCCAACAAGAGAACTAGAAAAAAATAGGAAAATAGCACCAATTATCAACGTAAAAGTTAACAAATAAACTTCTTGTGGCCATAATGTAACATTTAAAATATGAAATTTTCTTGCTGGAATATCAAAAAGAATAGCTTGTTTTCCATTCAATTTTATCCAAGGTAAAACAAAAAATATCGTAGAGAAAAATATAAAAGTTGCCCATCGTAATTTTTGAAATTTTCCCCAAATATGTTTTACAAAGATCTTACTTCGTGCGTAAGTAACAGGTCTGTAGGGTTCTTTTTTTTCTGTTGTAGTGTTCATTTTTTTAATTTTTAATTTTCTTAATTTTTAATTTTTTTAACTTTAGAACTATTAGTAATTATAGCTTGCATTTTTATTTTTCAAAAAATGCAAACCAAATTTTTTTGGATTAGTAAATTTGTGTAATTTACTTATGAGATAAACTGTAAATAAAAGTAGCTAGGTCTGCTATTTTTTCGTTTCCTAAAATAGGACCCCATGTTGGCATAGCCTTTGCAGGAACACCATTTGTGATAGTTCTTTGAATATCAGTTGGTTTTCCACCATTAATCCAAACATTATCTGTAAGATTTGGTCCAACTAAACCTTTAGCTTCTGGTCCATGACAAGATATACAATTTGTAGCAAAAAGAGCTTTACCTTTCGCTATATTGTCCTTATTACCTATTAATTTTTCTATATCAATAGCTTTTTCTTGTTTAGCAACTACAGCCACTTTTTGTTTAGCCGATTCTAATAAATTACCTTTAAGATCATGACTTAAACTATAAACAAATGAAGCCACATGAGATACTTTTTCATTTCCTAAAACTGGTCCCCATGTTGGCATACCCTTAACTTTTACACCGTTTGTAATAGTTTTTTGAATATCAGTTGGTAAGCCACCATTAATCCAAACATCATCGGTTAGATTTGGTCCAACTAAACCTTTAGCTTCAGCTCCATGACAAGATGCACAATTTTGAGAAAAAATTGCTTTACCTTTTTCAATATTTTCAGATTTATTTATTACCTGCATAATATCAACTTCTTTTTTAGGGTATAACACTTTAGCTTCTTCTAATTCGTTTTTATAATCTGTATTTTGACTCCAATTCAAAGTACCTGCACCAAACCATGAAGGGTACATTACTTGATATACAACTGCAAAAATAATACTTCCGTAAAACATTTGCAACCACCATCTTGGTAATGGATTGTCATACTCTTCTATTCCATCAATTGCATGACCATGTATATTAGGTTCTTTTTCATTTAAGCTCATTTTTTATACTCCTTAATTCTTGATCATCAAAGATTGAATATTTCATATTTTCTATTTCTTTTGTATTTTTACCAAAATAAGTCATAAAAAACACAGTCATAAAGAAAACAAAGAAAAAAACTGTATTAACTTGTTTTATTATCGAAGATAAATCACTAAATTCCATTTTTTTACTCCTTTACTGCTGTTCCCAAACCTTGAAGATACGCAATAACGGCTTCAAGTTCGGTTTTATGATCGGTGTCTCTTTTTGCACTCATAATATCTGCATCAGTATAAGGAACACCTAATGTTCTCATTGCTTTCAATTTTGTCTCTATATTACTATTATCTAAAGCTGTTTTTTCTAACCAATAGTATTTTGGCATTACAGATTCAGGAACCATACTTCTAGGATCTCTAAAATGTTGTATGTGCCAACTATCTGGATATTTACCACCAACTCTTGCTAAGTCAGGACCAGTTCTTTTAGAACCCCATTGAAATGGGTGATCATACATAGATTCTGCTGGTTTAGAATATGCTCCATATCTTTCTGTTTCTGCTCTAAAAGGTCTAATCATTTGAGAATGGCAATTATAACAACCTTCTCTTAAATATATATCTCTTCCTTCAAGAGCAAGCGCTGTATATGGTTTAACTCCTTCAAGAGGTGGTACAGTATCTTTTAGAAAAAACAATGGTATTATTTCAACTAATCCACCGATACTTACAACTATTACCGATAAAACAGCCATTAGTAATGCATTTTTTTCAATTGTTTCGTGTTTAAATTTCATTTTAATTACCCCACTGTAGCCAAAACATTAGAATCTTGATTTACTTCATCTGTTGTTATTGTCTTAAAAATGTTGTAAGCCATTAAAAACATTCCAAGTAGAAAAAGAGTTCCACCAATAAGTCTGATTGTGTAATAAGGATGCATAGCATCAACAGTTTGAGCAAATGTATATGTAAGAGTTCCATCTGGATTTATTGCTCTCCACATAAGACCTTGCATAACACCAGAAATCCACATAGCTGCAACATATAGAACAACTCCTATTGTTGACATCCAAAAGTGAACATTTATAAGATTTTCACTATACATTTTACTTTTTCCATATATTCTTGGAAACATATAATATAAAGATCCAATACTTACCATTGCAACCCATCCTAAAGCTCCACTATGAACGTGTCCAACAGTCCAATCTGTATAATGTGATAAAGCATTAACAGTTCTGATAGACATTAAAGGTCCTTCAAATGTACTCATTCCATAAAAAGAAACTGCTGTGAAAAGGAATTTTGTTATAGGATCTGTTCTTAGTTTATGCCAAGCTCCTTTTAAAGTTAAAAGTCCGTTTATCATACCACCCCAAGATGGAGCTAATAAGATAATACTAAATGTCATTCCCAAAGTTTGAGTCCATTCTGGTAAAGCTGTAAATAAAAGATGGTGAGGTCCAGCCCAAACATATATAAAAAGTAATCCCCAAAAGTGTATTACTGATAATCTGTAACTATACACAGGTCTTCCAGTTTGTTTTGGTAAAAAATAGTACATAACTCCTAAAAATCCTGCTGTTAAGAAAAATCCTACAGCATTATGCCCATACCACCATTGAATCATAGCATCTTGTAAACCAGGGTAAGCTGAATAAGATTTAAAAAGACTTACAGGTAATGCAACACTATTAAAAACATGAAGCAGTGTTACCATTATTATTAAAGACATAAAAAACCAGTTTGCAACATAGATATGATTTTCTTTTCTTCTCCAAAGAGTTCCAAAAAAATTAATTCCAAACACTATCCAAATAACCGCAATAGAAAGATCTATAGGCCATTCTAATTCTGCGTATTCTTTACCTTGTGTCATACCTAATGGCAATGTTACCGCGGCTGCAATTAATATTAGTTGCCAACCCCAAAAATGGATATTGGACAGCGTATCGCTGAACATTCGGACCTTTGATGTCCTTTGAACGCAGTAGTAGCAAGCCGCAAAAAGAAAATTACCACCAAACGCAAATATTACTACATTTGTATGTAAAGGTCTTAATCTTCCAAAACTTATCCAAGGAAGATCTAAGTTCATAAATGGAAATGCTAGTTCTGATGCAATCCAAACACCAAGAAACATTCCTAGAATTCCAAAAATAACTGCGGCAATGCTAAATTTTTTTATTACTTCGTAATCATAAATGCCCACCTCATCTCGATTAGTGAGCCGTTGAATTGTTTCTGCCATATATTTAACCTTCTAAATATTATTTTTCTTGTACTATTATAATATATAATAAAAATAAAGTACTAGGTAGATATAATTTAACTCTTATAACTAATAAATAGTATGTTTCCTATCAAATAGAAAATTGATGTAGATCAATTTTATTAGAGGTTTTTAAGTACAGATGTTATTATTCTGACTCAGTTTTTTCTCTTTCTAATTCAGCTTCAATCTCATTAATAACTTTTATTATTTGCTCATCATTTGGGAGCATTTGGCTAAGAACTTTATATTCTTCAAGTGCATTAGAAAGAAAACCTGTTTTGTAATAAATAGAAGATAAATCTTTTCTTAAATCAATATCAGATGGATTTTGAGCAATAAGCTCATATATACCCGTTATTTTTGCTCTTAAAGCTCTTCTTTTTCTGTGAGCGATTCCCATATATTCTTGTGTTTCAAGATCACTTGGTTCATAATTAACCGATTGCTCAAAAGATTGTAAAGCTTTATCATATCTTTCTATAGAAAAATAAGCCATACCAATATTTTTATATGCAATAGGATCTTTGGGATCAACTTGCAAAGCTTTACTATAATATTTAAGAGCTTCATTTATTTTATTTTGAGAGAAATATATATTACCTAAGTTTATATACGCTCCTGTAAATTGAGGATTTATTTTTACAGCATTTATATAACATTGAATAGACTCTTCTATTTTCCCAATCTCTTTATATGTTATGGCTAAATTATAATGAGCTAATAAAAAATTATTATCTAATTTTATGGCATCAATATATTGTTCCATTGCTTCTGCAATCATTCCTTTATTTCTAAAAGCAACACCCAATAAATTTCTTGAAAAAGGATCTTTAGGTTTCTTTTTTATTTCATCTTTAGCTTCTTCAATGGCTTTATCAATAGAAGTTTTTTGCTGAGTTGTAACAATATTAAGTTTTTTTTGAGGTGTTTTTTTTAATAAAGGTTTTAAAGCACTAGATTTAGTTGTAGATGTAGATTTAGGACTAGTTGTTTTTGCTATTGGTGTCTTAGGAGTATTTAAAACACTTTTTTTAGTAGGTTTTTTTTCATTCCCACCAGAACCTGAAGATTTTGCTACTGCCATTGATCCATACGAAATTTTAATATAAAAGTTACAATGAAATTATAGACCAAAATTTAAACTATTGTAAGTATATTTGATTTTTTTGAACACTAAAATTATAAAATCAATATGTTATAATTTTAAAAACAAATTTTTATAGAAATATTTAATATATGGCAAAAAAAGTTTTATTTCCTAATGGAGTTCCAGAAGGTTATAGTGGTGAAGAAGAAGATCCTGGATTTATCATGGCTATTTTACTTTATATTGCAACTTATCTTTTCCCTTTTTTATTTATAGCCACAACTTATTTTTCTGTAAAAAATCTATTTAATAATGAATATCAATTAGCTATTTTATTTGCCTTTCCTTTTGCATGGATTGCAGGAGATTTTATTTCAGGAATAATACATTGGCTTTGTGATACTTATGGAAGTGTTGATACTCCTCTTTTTGGACATACCTTAATAAGAAATTTTCGTTCGCATCATAAATATCCAAAAGATATTTGTGTTAGCCCTTTACCATTTATTGTTGGTTATGTTGCAATTGTTGGATTAATTACTTTACCTCCTTTAATATTTTTTATGTCAAAATCTCCAAATTCTTTTATTATAAATATATTTGCTTTTACTTTTGCAATTATAACTTTTCTTACTGTTCTTACAAATCAATTTCATAAATGGGCTCATGAAAATGAAGTACCTAATTGGGTTACTATTTTGCAAAAAAATAAAATTATACTTTCTCCTTCACATCATATATTTCATCATACTAACCCTTTTAACTCAAATTATTGCATTACACATGGCTTAACAAATCCGTTTTTAGAAAAAATTGGTTTTTTCCGTAATGTTGAAAAAACACTTTCAAAAATAGGTATAAATCCTAGTGCTTAATTTATTTTATTTTTTTATATAGGAAATTTTAGATGTCAAAAATATTAAATGAAAAACAAATACAATCCGTAAGAAAATTGGGTGATATTATGATTCCTCAAAGTTCAGAATTTCCTTCTTTTTCACAGCTTGGATGTATTGAATATATTGATAACATTTTAGAATATACAGATAAACAAGATCAAGAAGATCTAAAAACTCTTCTAACTGCTTTATCATTAATGCCTGATAATATTTTAGAAAAAATAGTTAACTTTATAGCATCTCCAGATGTTTTACCAGAAGCTTTAGCAAAAACTGCAAGGCTAGTTGATACAGCCTTAAGAGGAATTATTTTTGCTCTATATTATTCTGGTCATAAAGGTGAAAATTATGTTGGCAAAAATCCTTTAGAAATAATAGGTTATGAAATAAATAGAGTTTAAAAAAATTAAAGTAAATTTATCTTTATCTTTACCTTAATTTTCTTAATTCTTAACCAAAACTAAAGAAAGTAATTTTAAAAAGACACTATAATATAAACATAAGAATTTAGAAATTATTGCCAAAAGAGGTTTTTATGTCAGGTATAAGTAATGGAATTAATAACTTTAATAATAGTCTTAATAATGCTGTGGGAAAAGTTAGTGATGTTACACAAGGTGCCGTTCAATTAGGACAAGCTCTTAATGGACTTAATAATGCAGTAAATGGATATCCTACTGATACCTATACAACACAATCAACAGCACAGCCAGTTAATGGAGCAGTTCCTTTAAAAAGTTTGTTTGCAGAACATACAATGAATTATCCAAATCCATTGGAAAATAAGCTTGCTGATAGATTAGCCTTTTTTGGTGTAAGTGATTCAAAAGAATTTGTAAGTGCAGCTTCAGCTCCGTGGAAAAGAACCATGATGTCTTTTCTAGTAGGTTTTGGAAATGATAGACAATACATAAGAGCAAAAATTGATCAGTGGGCTGGACAAGCAGATCTTGTAAGAGCAGGAGCTTCTACAAATGATGCAAAGCTTTTACAAATGAGTGGTGTTGGTGATGTAATCCAACTAGCTCAATATGGAAATCCAATTGATAAAGGTGCTTTATACGCAAAAATGGGAGCAAATGCAATGCAATATGGTTTTAACATGCCAAACTTTGGTGCTGTTTCTTCTGCTGTTGATAGAGCAAGAAGTATTCCTCCTGTTATTAGATGGCAATAAAAAGCTTTTTTTACAGAATTGAACATTAGTTAAAAAATAATTTTATAGGATATAATGTCTTATAAGATTTTTTTTTGTCTAAATTTTTTAAATCAACCTTTTATGGTAGATACGTTTTATAAAACATCTCTACAGTAAAAATATAAGATATAATTTAATGGGTTATAAATTTTTAAGATTATAATATTATACTGGAGAATAAATAATGACTCTTTTTGTACTAAAAGAAGCAAAAAAAACTAATAATCTAATTTCTTTTAGAAAAAAAAATGATACAGGTTTAGAACTTTGGTATTCTGGATATATAAAAGAAATAACAGGCAAAGAATTTACTTTTGAATCTATTTATGGAAATGCCTTTTCTTTTGACCTTACAGAAATAATTGATTTATCAGGTCCTAAACTTACAACTTACTATATTGAAGATAGTAAATCTAATAAACCAAAAAATGAAAGAAAATACTTTGTTTTTGATACAGAAACAACTGGCTTGCCTAAAAATTACAAAGCACCTGTTAGTGATACAGATAATTGGCCAAGAGTAATTCAATTTGCTTGGAGTATTTGTGCTGAAGATGGAAGCGAACTTGAACATGTGGATCTTTTAGTTAAGCCAGAAGGTTTTATTATACCAGAAGAAACAACTGAAATTCATGGTATTAGTCAGAAAAAAGCCGAAGCGGAAGGTATAAAATTAGTTGATGCTCTAAATATATTCAGAGAAGCTGTTGATAAATGTGACTATCTTGTAGGACATAATGTTAATTTTGACGAAATGGTTGTTGGTTCAGAATTTTTTAGAAATAAAATGGAAGATCCAATGGTAAATAAACAAAAAATATGTACTCAGGAAGCTTCAGTTGATTTTTGTAAAATACCTGGTAGAGGTGGAAAATATAGTTGGGCAAAATTAGTTGTTTTATATAAAATGCTTTTTAATAAAGAATTTGATAATCAACATAACGCTTCTTTTGATGTACGAGCTTGTGCTCAATGCTTTTTTGAATTAAAAAGATTGGGTGTAATAATAAATTAAGATGTTATTATAACTTTCCATATTTATCTAATTTAGATATATTTTCTTTTGCAGAACTTATTCCTTTGTTATTTGCAGATATATCTTCTTTACTAAAACCACTTCCTGTAATATCCTTTACTTCTTTAAAAAATCCTACAGCTTTCATAATAGAACCACCTATTGTAGTTTTTGCATTATTGGGAATAAATGGAATACTATTAGAAATATTTGTAGTCATTGAAGCACTTGTAAAAAAATGAAGTAATTTATCACTTTGTCCATTAAAAAAATTAGAATCAGAATAACTTGGATTTTTTATTATTGAAACTACTATACTTTTATATGCTTTATTTAAAACTTCTTGATTAGATAGTTTTGGGTTTGATTCTTTAGTAAGATTTATTATATTTTTTTCTAAATCCTTCATACTTGTACCGCTTTTAATAAGATTTTCAGCTTTTTGAATCAAAGGTTTATAACTATTATCATTATCATATTTCATATAACCATCCATTATTTTTTGGTTTATACTTGAAGTATGAGGTGTTGCAGAAGCAAAAGAAATATTAGTAATAGGTTTATTTGTAGTACTTAAAGAGCTTAAAGAAATACTATCTTTTTTTGTAAGAGAAGAAACTTCTGTAAAATTTATTTTTTCAATATTATTTTTATTATTTAAATTGTTAATATCTTTTAATTGAGGGATTAAAGAGCTAATACTTACATTATTTGGAATAGTCATTAATTTTTTTCACTTAAATAAATTTATATAATAAGAAGTTATAGAAAAAAAAAAGAAATTCTTTCTATTAAATAAAAAAAAATCATAAAATATTAAAAAGCTTTCAATAAAGTTACTAGATTCTCTATAAAATTTAATGCCCCCAAAATATCTAATATTAGTGTATTATTTAAGTTAGTAATGTTATAAGGAATAGTTAAAATAATTTTATTTACTTTCCTAATTTTAGAAGATTTGTAATGATAAAAAAAGAAGACACTAATTCTATATTTAAAATGAAAGATTTAATAGATAAAACAGGTATAAATAGAGAAACTATTCATTTTTATCTTACAGAAGGTTTATTACCACCTGCTAAAAAAACATCAAAAAATATGTCTTGGTATTCTAAAGAGCATATTGATCGTCTAAATATTATAAAAAACTTACAAGAAAATCAATTTTTACCACTAAAAGCTATAAAATCAATCTTAAATAATTCTAGTGATTATGATTTTACAGAAGAACAAAGAAAACTTATTAGTGAATTAAAATTAAAAATAGTAGATTCATCTCAATCTATAAATGTTAGTATTGATGAACTTATTGATAAAAAAAATATTGCCGAAAAAGATATAGAAAAGCTTGTAAATGTTGGATTTATAAATAAAGATGAAAAAAAGAATACTTTAACACTAGAAGACTATAATTTACTTGATAATTGGCTTAAATTAAAAGAACTAGATTCCAATAATACTTTTAACTTTGCTCCTGAAGATCTTAAAATTTTTATTGATACAGTAGAAATTATTTTTAATAATGAAGTTAGTTTATTAAAAAATAAATTGAATATTCTTACTCTTAATGAAACTAAAACAATTATAGAAAAAGCTGTTCCTCTTGTAAATAATATTATTTCAATATTACATAATAAAAAAATAAACCAATTTTTAACTAAATTCGGGTAATATTTTCAAATTCTAGTTTTAAAATTAAATGACTACTTTATGAAAATAAAAAATTAATATATAATTGAATTCTAAATATTAAAGTAATAAGATCTTATTTTTATTAACAATACCTTAGAATTTTGTTTTGCTGTTAATACAAATCAGCTTCCCATCAATCTGGGATTTGTTTTTATATTTTTATATTTTAGTTTTATTTATAGTAATTATTCCAATTGAGGTAAAAATAAATTGATATTGACAAAATCAGAAAAATTCATTAGTTTTTTGTTTATATTTAGTACATTTATTTTTGCTTGTAATGCTCCATCGAATATAATTCAAGATGAAGACAAAGAAGAAGCTTTAAAAAGAATTTTAGGTGCTACCAAAAGTACTACTCCTCCCCCTGTTTTTATTTCACCCTCAAATAAATCTAAACCTACTGAAGTTGTACCATCAAGTATCCTTTATAATTTAAATGATCCAAACAAAAAACCTGTTTCAATTATAATAACTGTTTCTAAATTAGTAATTAAAAAAAATGAATTTTTAAACCTTTATGATTATATAGAAGTTACATATTTAGATGGTGAAAAAGATAGGGATTTTTTATTAATAAATAATAATTCAAATATAGGTAACTTAGATGCTAAAAATGGTTTTTTTAGAGCTTTAAATCAAGGTAAAGCAGAAATAATTGCTAAATCTAATAAGAATAATGATATTTATACAAAAATAAATATAGATGTTAGTAACGAAGATTTTATAGGGACTTCAACAGGTACTGATAAATTTGAATTTAAATATACAGCAACACCTTCTCCAGAATTAGTTAAACCAACATCAAAAGAGGATACAGAAGTTAAAATAATAAATCAATATTTTATAACTGATCCAAAAAATGTGCAAAATACAATAATCCCTTATACTGGTTATTCTTATAGCCCTTCTCCATATTCTTCTTTAGTTCCAACATCTTCTCCATCAAGTAGAAATTAATAAAAGTTTTAAATTATAATGAAAAAAAAAGTTATTATTTCAGGTTATTATGGTTTTGGTAATATTGGCGATGAAGCCATATTAGAATCTATTATTGATGCAATAAGAGAAAATAAACCAAGCACCGAAATTGTTGTATTATCATCAAACCCTAAAAAAACATCTGCTGATTTTAATGTAAGAGCAATTAGTAGAGTTGATATTATAAAAATAACTATGGAGCTTTTATCTGCCTCTCTTTTTATTAGTGGTGGTGGTGGTTTAATGCAAGATACTACAGGCCCTACAAGTGTTATTTATTATGGAACTTTATTAAAATTAGCTCAAAGTTTAAATGTTAAAACTATGATTTATGCACAAGGTATAGGTCCAATAAATAAAGATTATAATAAAAAACTTACAGCATTCTTTTTTAAAAAAGCTAATGCTATAACTGTAAGGGAAATTTTTGCAAAAAATGATTTAATTTCTTATGGAATAAATGAAAATAAGATAAAAGTAACTGCTGATCCTGTTTTATTAATGAAATATAATGATAAAGATAGAATAAGAAGTATAATAACTCAAACAGGTTTAAATCCTGATTTACCAATTATCGGAATATCAATAAGACCTTGGAAAGCATGGTATGAAAGACAATTAAAAGCATTTACTTCTGTTTTACGTCAAATTGCTAGTAAATATGGCTTGCAGATTTTATTAATTCCTTTTCAATTAAGTTCAGATTTATGGTTATGTAAGGAAGCTGATATTTGTTTTAATACAAAAGCTGATTCAAATACCAATATAAAAGTGCTTTCTTTTCCTATAACTCCAAAAGAAATGTTAGGTTTAATCGCTTCTATGAAAATGGTTGTAGGTATGAGATTACATTCATTAATAATGGCTAGTGTTGGAAATGTTCCTTCGGTTGGAATTGCCTATGATCCCAAAGTTAAGCATTTTTCTGAATTAGCTGGTTTTCCTTATATTCCATCAGTTGAAGAACTTGAAAATGTAGAACTTTTATTATCCGCTATAGAGTCTATTTTATCTAATTATGATGAAAATAAAAAAATAATATCTTCTAATTTCCAAAAATTGCAAGAATTATCATTTGAAAATGTAAAAACAGCTCTTTCTTTTTTATAAGCTCAAAAATATCATTAATATTTAAAGTACTAAATTTCACATTATTTGTTTAATCTTGGTATTAATTACTTAAGTTTTTTATGATTATAATATATACTTTAACAAAAATAGATTGATTTTTAGAATGGACTAAATGCTATTTGATTTAATATTAAAAGCATTTTATAACATTAAAAATAGGATGAATATAAATGAAAATACTTGTAGTTGATGATGAAGTTCATATAAGAAAATTAACTTGTACAATTTTGAAAAAATCTGGCTACGAGGT
>JBBTGK010000214.1:0-6746 GCA_038060635.1 Cyanobacteriota bacterium
CTAACATAATTTTATCACCAAAAGGAATAATAAAATTAACTGATTTTGGTATAGCTCAATTAACCGATGAGCAAAAAAAATTAACTCAAACAGGTTCTCTTTTGGGTAGCATAATGTATATTCCACCAGAACAATTAGAAAATTCAGCTGATATTGATCATAGAGCTGATATATATTCACTTGGTGCAACTCTTTATCAATTGCTTACAGGTACTTTCATTTTTAATGGTAATACGGTTAGTGAAATTGTTTTTAAGATTTTAAAAGAACAGCCTAAAATACCCAGTGTTTTTAATTCTGAAATACCACATGCTCTTGATCATATAATCATTAAATCTTTGATGAAAAATAAAGAGCAAAGATATCAAAGTGCTTTAGAAATGTCCCAAGATCTTTCTTTATTACTTCAACCAACAAATAATATAAGTAATACTTTTATGAATACATTTGATTTTACTCAAACATTAAGAATTAACTCAGATAATACTAATTTTTCAAAAACCATAATAAAAAAAACAAATATAAATCAAAACTATATTTCAAATTTGAGTAAAAATTTTTCTTGGATTAAAGAAATTTTCAAAAATTGGAAAACTGAAAATATAAATAATTTAAATTTCAATAATTTATTAGTAAAATTAACCGAACCATCTATTTTTGGAAAGTGTTTTTCTGGAATTTTAGTAATAGATAAAAATATTTATTTATTTATTTATGAAGGTTATTTTATTGGAGTTATTGATCTTAATTCTGGACTTACTGGAGATAATGTTTTTGAAAAAATAGATAATAATCTATCTTCATTTGAATTAAAAATTCCTAATGATACTAATATTTTTCTGATTGGAATTATTTCTGGAATTATAGAGCAATCAGGAGAATCAATTCATAATAATTTTGATTCATCTTTAGTTAATTTAAGTAATATAATAGAAAATATTTATAATGAAAAAGAGTTTACTGGATATATAACCTGTTTTAGTGAAAAAAACATTTATTATTCAGGTTTTTATAAAGGCGTTGAGTTATTTTGTATTCCTGTTAATGTAGAAACAAATTCAGAAAATAATATAACTTTAAAAGACGTTCTTATTAATCAAAGTGTTATTTTTAATACTTATGCTATTAAAAATAACTTACTCAAAATAAATAATTTAAATATACTCAAAGATGCAATAATTGAGCCTAAATATTTAGATGATAAAAAAACTAAGTTATATGATATTGTTAATATGGAAAAAGAAGAAGTTCCTATTCATTTAATAAAAGAAGCTAAACAAAATAGTTTTTTAGATTTAAATTTGAATAGAAGTGATAAAATAAATATTCTTGAACAAGAAATAAGTATAATTGATTTTATTAAAAAAAATCCTCATTATAATTTTATTGATTGGCTTATTAATGAATATTTTTACTTACTTAATTCAACAGGAAATATTAATACTTTAAAATATCTGTATTCATGGATTCCTGCTACAGAAAATATTAAATTTTATCAATCGTTATTAGGTGATGATGGTAATTATTATAATTTTGATTTAGTTTTTAATGGTCAGGTAAAAGGTGAAACCTATAAAAAAACTTTATTTTTAATAAGATTTGGAAACGGAAAAATTGATGATGTTAATAGCTTTTTAGAGGATTCTATTAAAGTTAAGAAAAAACTTATTAAATCTGGTGATATTGGTAGTGTAATTTATATTTCAACAAATGAATTTGAAAATGATTCATTAAAACTATTTTATGAACGAACAGTTGAACCTCGAAAAGGATTTCTTGGTTCACTTGATAAATTAACTAAATATAAAGGGTTTGTAAGAATTGGTGTTGGAAGAGGATTTCATTTTAATTTAATTGAATATAATGAAATTAATAAATCTTTTAATGTTATTGCTCCACTTCTTAAATAATATATAAATATAAGGTGAAAAATGAAAAAAAATAAAATAATTAAATCTAGTAAGGTTTTAATTACAATTATTTCTTTAGTATCGTTTTATTCTAATAACGCAGAGGCTTTAAATATGGAAAACCAAGAAAACAAAACTAAAATTATAATATCAGAAAAAGATAAAATACCAAATCTTAATTTACTAAAAACATCAGAGGGAAAAGATTTTGATTTGAATAAAGCTATCAAAGAAAAACCAACTATACTTATTTTTTATCGTGGTGGCTGGTGTCCTTTTTGTAATGCTCATTTTTCAAAATTACAATCAATAGAAAGTAAACTATTAGATATCGGATTTCAAATTATAGCTATAAGTCCTGATAAAATTGAAAAAATGAAAGAAAGTATTCAAAAACATCAAATGAGTTATTTATTATTATCAGATAGTAAAATGGAAGTATCAAAAGCATTTGGATTAGATTTTAAAGTAGATGATAATACGTTAGGTATTTATAAAACTTTTGGAATTGATCTAAATAATTCTTCAGGAGAATCTCACAATCTTTTACCTGTACCATCTGTTTTTATTATTGATACGAAAGGAATTATTAAATTCAAATATTCAAATCCTGATTATAAAACAAGACTTGAACCAGAAATTATTTTAAAAGAAGCTAAATTATTATTATCGGAAAGTTATTAATGATTTTAGAATCTAATATAACTTGCCCTTTTTGTAGTTATGAAAAAATAGAAATAATGCCAACATATACTTGTTTATTTTTTTATACATGTCAAAAATGTGAAACTAAATTAAAACCTAAAACTGGTGATTGTTGTGTTTTTTGTTCTTATGGAAGCATTTCATGCCCTTCCATACAATCTAATAAATGTTGTTGAAAGTTGAATAATATTATGAAAAATATAATACTTAATGAAAATAAAAATAATTCTAATGTAGAAAAAATAGAAAATATTGATTTAGAACTAAAAAAAGCTATTAATAATATAAAAGGTAGTTTTTTTGATCTTGAAACTGGAAATGTAAATTATAAGGATATTAAAGGCTCTGAGCTTTTTGAAGAATATAAACTTATTACTCAAAGCTTAAAAGATTTTAACTTTAGCATACTTGATACAAATGATAAAAAATTAGCTTTTTGGATAAATATCTACAATGTTTTAGTTGTTCATGGAATTATTGAATTGGATATAAAAAATAGTGTTAATGAAATATCAGGTTTTTTTGATAAAGTTTCATACAAAATAGGTAACTATATTTTTTCTCTTGATGATATTGAACATGGAATTCTTAGACGTAATGTAAAAAAACATTTTTTTTCAAAAAGAGCTTTTAATAATAATGATCCAAGAATAAATTTAATAATTGAAAAATTAGAGCCAAGAATACATTTTTCTTTAGTTTGTGGTTCAAAATCTTGTCCTCCTATAGGAACATATCAAGAAGATAAAATTGACAAACAATTAGATTTAGCTGCAAGTAGTTTTATTAATAATGATGATATTTTAATAGATAAAGAAAATAATATAATAACTGTTTCAAAAATATTTAAGTGGTATGGTAAAGATTTTGGGACACAAGATGATTTAATACAATTTATAGCAAAATACAGAAAAAATGAAGAAGATAAAAAATTCTTATTAAAAAATAGTAGTATAATTTCAATAAAATATTTACCTTATAACTGGAATTTAAACCATTGATAAAATTTTTAAAACTTTCAAGTAAATATATATTAATTTTCATATTTTTTATATATTTTTTAGAACGTAAAAAACCAGAAAGAGTATATTTAGAACAAAATAAACATGATTTTTTTAATATCTTAATTGGCTTTATTAATAATATATTGAGTTCATTTATTGTAAAAAAAACTTATTTTATTTTTGATTTGGCTAAAAGTAAAAAAATAGGTTTACTTAATTTTATTAAACTGCCTTCTTTTTTAAATTATATAATAGCTTTAACTTTTATTGATTTTTGGATGTATTGGTGGCATAGAATAAATCATGAAGTTCCCTTTTTATGGAAGTTTCATAAATTTCACCACGAAGATAAATCACTTAATAGTACTTCTGCGGTTAGCTTTCATTCATTAGAAATAATAATTTCAACCTTTATGAGAATACTTATTTTATTACCCTTCGGAATAAATTTAAATCAGATAAAAACTTATGAAAAAATTCTATCAATGGTTATTTTTTTCAATCATTCAAATATAAAAATATCGAATAAATTAGATTTAATATTCAGAAATGTTATTGTTAGCCCTGAAATGCACCGAACGCATCACTCAAAGGATTCTGAAGAAGCAAATTCAAATTATTCATCAATTAATCCTTATTGGGATATTATATTTAAAACTTATACAAAAAATCCTAAGAAAAAAGTTGATTTTGGATTATTCTAATATTAATTCATACAGATAATGATTTAGCCTTGGAAATGGTAAAGGAAATACTTTTTTTCTCGACTTTAATTTTAGTTTATATTTTATAAAAAGAGATTGCCATATTTCATCAGAATAAAAGTTGAACGGTATTGGAATATCTTTTGAAACCCATTTATTTCCTATAAAATCGATTAATTTCATTAAATTTCTTTCTAAATTATTTCTAGGGACATCTTCTAAAAGTAATATGTTGTTTTTTGCTAATCTAACCGCTTCTTTTAGCCCATTTTCAGGATTATCAAAATGATGCAAAGTTAATATTATAATAACTGTATCAAAGGATTTATCTTCAAATGGATATGGAAAAGAGCTTTTAGTAAAAGTAATATTACTAAGATTTTTATTTTTTATAATATCAACTCCATGATAGAAAATATTTTTATTTAATATTAAATATTCTCCTAAATTACCATTTCCACATCCTATATCTAATATACTACTATTATCTTTTAAAAGAGATGAAAAACTATCACCTATTCTTCTTATTCTTAATTTTTCTAAATTCAATTTTATTATTTCTTTTTTAATTATTGGAATATTAAAACACAAAAAAAATTATTTCATTGTCATTTAAAAGACATAAGTATTTTTTTAACTGTATTATTATATTAAAAAGAAAATCTATAAAAGTTTTAAGGTAACTGTAAATGAAAAAAGTTTTTTTATTATCATCAATATTATTATTTTTTACTAACAATACCAGTTTTGCAGAAGAAATAAGTGTAAAAAATAATACTATTTATTTTACTCAAACTCCATGTCAATTTGTAGAAAGTGAGTATAAAAATGGTAATTTTAAAACCAATACAAAAAATGATTGTGAAAAGATAAATGACAGAACTAAAACAAGTAGAAAAACTAAAAGTCTGGTTCTTAAACCAGGTAAATATACTTTTAAAGTTTTAAATAAAAATGTTCCTTATGAATTAGGTTTTTACCTTAGAGGTACGGGCTTTGGTTGGATTACACACCCAAAAATAAGTGGTGGTGGTTTATTTAAAGGAGTTACTAAAGACTATACTATTAATCTAACTGAAGGCGAGTATGTTTACAGTTGTCCCTTAAATCCAACCTTAGATTATTCTTTAACTGTAAAAAAATAATATTTTATCATTTTAATTTCATAATTTTAAAGGAGTCTTTATTTAATGAAAAAAAGTTTTGTTATTCTTAATTGTTTATCAGCATCATTGATTTTTTCTTGTATGCCTATGAATAATAGTCCCATGAGTATGCCTAATAAAATATCTACGACTGATTCATCTATGAAAACTGATCCTAAAGACCTTATGGTTTTAAAAATGGGAAATTTTCAGAATTCCGTACATAAAGTTTCTGGGGGAGTAAAATTAATAAAAAATGGCGAAAAACATCAAGTTATGTTAGTTGATTTTAATACAGAAGCTGGACCAGATTTGCATGTTTATTTAGTTAAAAATGACATAGGCGATGCTTCAAAGGCAGATTCTTTTTTAAATTTAGGAAAATTAGCTTTAAATAGCGGAAATATGAACGTTGATATTCCATCAGGAATAAATCTTAATGATTATAAATCTATTTCTATTTGGTGTAAAGCATTCAATGTTAATTTTGGTTTTTCTAAAATAAATTAATAATAGTGAAATAAAATATATATCATTCTCAATACACTGTGATTTATTTTCAGTTAAATATAAAAATAGGTTCAAAATGGATAAAAAAAAAGATAATTCAAAAGTAAAAATATTATTTTTATTTTTAATATTAATAATAGGTTTTATTTTAGTCAAATATACTCCTATTAGTGAGTATGCAAATAAGGATTTTTTAATAAATTCAAGAACTCAATTAAGAGCTTTATCTGAAACATGGTATTTTCCATTAGCTTTTATACTAATCTATGCAACAGGAGTTATTATTTCTTTTCCTGGTTTAATTCTTACTTTAGCTGGAGGGATTATTTTTGGAACAGCTAAAGGCACTCTTGTTAATGTTATTGCGTCAAATTTAGGTGCAAGTTGTGCTTTTTTTATTGCTCGTTATTTAGGAAGAGATTTTACAGAAAAATTGATAAAAGGAAAATTAAAATCTATTGATGAAAATTTGGGTGAAAATGGTTTTATAGCTGTGTTAAGACTTCGTTTAATTCCATTAGTTCCTTTTAATTTATTAAATTATGCTGTTGGTTTTTCTAAAGTAAAATACAAAGATTATGCTTTAGGTTCTTTTTTAGGAATGATTCCAGGTACTTTTATTTATACTTTTTTTGCTGATGCAATTTTAATAGATCCTGCTCAACAAAAAGAAGCTTTTATAAAATTAATTACGGCAGTATCTTTATTAATTGCATTATCTTTTTTGCCAAATATAATAAAAAAAGTATCGAATAAAAAGGAATTAGA
>JBBTGK010000215.1:0-5080 GCA_038060635.1 Cyanobacteriota bacterium
TCGTTTCCTCAATAAAAACTGACTAAATACTAAAAAGAATAAATAACTTATTAGATAAAGATTTAGTTTCTAAATTTGTATGAATTTAATTGCAATCTTATTAGATAATATATTATAATCCAGTTGCTTTAAATTTAATAAATAAGTATTTTATAATATATAGTCATGATAACAATTTTAGATTTTTTAATAATTTTAATTAAAGAAGTTTTTGTAATAGGTATTTGCCTAAGCCTTGTACCTGTTTTGGTTTGGCTTGAAAGAAAAGGAGCTGCTTTAATACAAGATAGAATCGGACCTAATAGAGCATCTATAGGTTTTTTAAGACTTGGTGGTCTTATTCAACTTGTTGCAGATTCTGTAAAAATGTTTTTTAAAGAAGATATTATGCCAACCTCAGTAAATAAATTTTATTATTATTTAGCTCCTTTTATAGCTGGAATGGTTCCGTTAATGACTTTTTCGGTAATACCTTTTGCAGATAATTTACAAATAGCAGGAAGCAGAATACCAATGCAAGTATTGAATATTGATGCTGGTTTTCTTTGGTTTTTTGCAATTGTTTCTTTCTCTGTATATAGCGTAGTTCTAGCAGGTTGGGCTTCAAATAGTAAATTTCCACTTTTAGGAGGAATAAGAGCCTCTGCTCAAATGTTGAGTTATGAAATTCCAATGGGTTTATCTGTTATTGGACTTTTGATGATTTTTGAAAGTATTCATCTTAATGATTTTGTTGTTCAACAAGGCGAACTTATGTGGGGAATAATACCTAAATGGGGTATTTTTATGCAACCACTTGCTTTTTTAATTTTTACAGTTTGTGCTTTTGCAGAAACAAATAGAAGCCCTTTTGACTTAGCTGAAGGTGAATCTGAACTTGTAGCAGGGTTTCATACTGAATATAGTAGTATGAAATTTGGTTTGTTTTTTATGGGTGAATATATTTCTATGGTAGTTTCATCTGCTCTAATTGTTACACTATTTTTAGGTGGGTGGCAAATACCTTATCTTAATACAAATATGATTATAGAACATTCAAAAATACTTATGCAGTTTTCTTGTGTAGCAGGAGCAATGTTCAGCTTTTTTATTAGTAATAGACTTAATGATTATTCAAAATATTACAAAGATAGATGGAAAGATTCAAGAGATAAAGAGGCTGGTATTTTTTCAGCACTAACTATGATTTTAGGAATTGCTTTATTAGCAACATTTGGTTTAGTTTCTTTTGTAGAATTGCCTGATTTTATATCACCTTTATTTGCTATGGTTGCTCAAACAGGTGCTTTTTTTGGAAAAATTTTCCTTGTATGTTGGCTTTTTGTTTGGGTAAGATGGACTTTACCAAGATTTAGATATGATCAATTAATGAAATTAGGATGGCAAACTCTTATGCCACTTGCTTTAATAAATATATTTTTAACTGGTGCATTTTTACAATTTTTAGGTAATAAATAAAATGATAAAAGTATCAAGAGAAGTTAAAGATCTAAAAGAAGATTTGTATATTTTTGAGATTGTAAAAGGTCTAGTAGTTACTATTGGACACATGTTAAAAAATGTTTTTAATCTAAAAAAATTACCTGTAATAGATTATCCAAACCAAGAAAAAGGTATTCCTCAAGGATATAGAGGAATGCACCGTCTTACCCAAAGAGAAGATGGTACTCCAAAGTGTGTTGCTTGTATGATGTGTGCTACAGCATGTCCTGCCGAATGTATTCATATTAATGCAACCGAATCTGAAAATAAAGAAATAGAAAAATATCCAGAAAGATTTGAAATAGATTTACTCGAATGTATTTTTTGCGGAATGTGTGTAGAAGCATGTCCTGTTGATGCAATAAGAATGGATTCTGGTGTTTATTCAATAGTAAAAACTAACAGAAGAGATTTTGTTATAAACAAAGAACAACTTTTAGCGGTTAAGCCACAATCTGAATCTGCTAAAGAATTAAATATAGAAAAACCAATGCACGATTATAAATAAATGAATATAAAAGATTTAATAGTAAGAGCGGCTAGAAAAGAGCCTGTAGAAAGAATTCCCGTTTGGTTGATGCGTCAAGCCGGAAGATATATGAAAGAGTATATGGAAGTAAAAAAAAGTTACGATTTTATGACCATGTGCCGTATTCCAGAAGTTGCTTCGGATATTTCTATGCAACCAATGAATGTTATAAAACCTGATGCAGGAATAATTTTTTCAGATATTTTAGTTCCTGTAGAAGCAATGGGAATAAAAGTAACTTTTGAAAAAGATCATGGTCCTAAATTGCATAACCCTATAAAAAATATGGAAGATGTAGAAAATTTAAAAATTCCTGATTCTGAAAAAGATATGCCTTTTGTTAGTGAATCTATAAAATTATTTATTCAAAAATTAGATGATCAAAAACCAGTTTTAGGTTTTTGTGGTGCTCCTTGGACACTAGCTTCATATATGATAGAAGGTGGTGGAAGTAGAAATTATACAAAAGCTAAAACTATGATGTATAAAGAACCAAAAACTTTCGAACTTTTAATGGAAAAAACTTTAGAAACTGTTGTTAACCACTTTTTAGCTCAAATAAAAGCAGGTGCGTCTATGGTTCAAATGTTTGATACTTGGGCAGGTTGCCTTTCTTATGATGATTATGTAAAATATGCTTTTCCTTATCAAAAAGAAGTAATTTCAAGAGTAAAAAAAGTGTCTGATGTTCCTATAGCTTTATATATAAATGGTTGTGGAAATATCTTAGAGAAAATGATAGAAACAGGAGCAGATGTTTTAAGCATAGATTGGATGATTGATTTAGCTGAAGCTAAAAAAAGAGTAGGTAATAAAGTTGCCTTACAAGGTAATATTGATCCTTGTTGCTTATATGGAAGCCCTGAATTTGTAGAAAGAAAAGTAAAAGAAACCATAGATAAATTTGGAAAAGAAACAGGTTATATTTTTAATTTGGGTCATGGGATTTTACCAGATATTCCTGTTGAAAATGTAAAAATATTAGTTAAAACCGTTCAAGAATATGGATTAATTTCATAATTTATACTATTAAAAAAAGATTTTAGCCACAGATTTCACAGATTTCACGGATATGTCATAATAATATTATCTGTGTTATTCGTTTAATCTGTGGCTAAATATTAAAAAAAAATGTTTATTACATAGAAATTGGATTAATAAAAAATCAAAAGAAATAAAATGGATATACAAAATTTAGAAAATAAAGATATTCCTTTATTAGTTGAATTACAACCAGAAGGTTGGAATGATATAATGCCTATTATTGATTTTTATACAAAATCATCTTTTTGTTTTCCAATTAAAATTATTTCTAATAATAAAATTATTGGAATAGGTACAACTATTATTCATAATGATGTTTCTTGGTTAGGTCATATTATCGTTCATCCTGAATATAGAAATAAAGGAATAGGAAAATTAATAACTCAAGCCTTAATTAATAAAGCAAAAGAAAAAAATTGTACAACTATTTACCTAATAGCGACAGATCTTGGAGAACCTGTTTATAAAAAAGTGGGATTTGAAGAAGAAACAGAATATTTGTTTTTTAAAGATCTAAAAAATAATGAAAATATTTCAATCTCAAAAAATATTATTGAATTTAATAGTAGCTTTAAAAGTCAAATTATTAATTTAGATAAAGAAATTTCAGGGGAAAATAGAGTATTTCAAATTGAGCCACATCTTAAAAATGCTTATGTTTATAAAAATGAAAATGATATTGAAGGATTTTATTTACCTACATTCGGAGAAGGCTTAATCTTAGCAAATAATAATTTTGCAGGTATTGAACTTATGAAATTCAGATTAAAAACACAAGAAAATGCAGCATTCCCTGTAGATAATTTAAAAGCAACTGAATTTATGTATCAAAATAATTTTAAAGAATTTAAAAAAGCTAAAAGAATGATATTAGGTAAAAAAAGATTATGGCAACCACAAAATATTTATAATAGGATTGCAGGAAATTTTGGATAATATTTAAAAATAAGCCTTTTTAGTGCAAGGAAACTTGTGAGCTTGATATTTTGATAAAATTTATATTTAATTTTGCGTTGTTACTCAAATATAAATTCAAAATATTCTTATATTTTTACTTCTTATTTTTTTCTTTTAACATGATTTATAAAACTATTTCTTACTTATCTGAATTATTGCTTCCATAAGCTTAGTAATACCTTTTATATCCATATCAATAGTATTTTTTAATGGTAAACATGATTTTGGAACTATAGCTTTTTTAAAACCTAATTTATGAGCTTCTTTTAATCTTGACTCTAATTGATTTACCATTCTAACTTCTCCACCAAGCCCTAATTCACCTAAAACAACTGTATCAGAAGGAATAATAATATCTCGAATACTAGATATAACTGATAATGCAATTCCTAAATCGGCAGAAGGTTCTATAATTTTTAAACCTCCTACAACATTTACCAAAACGTCTGATTTTGTTAAATTAATACCTATTCTTTTTTCTAAAATAGCTAATATTTGATTTAATCTATTATATTCAAAACCAATTGTGGATCTTCTTGGAATAGTACTATAAGTTGGATATGCTAAAGCTTGTACTTCTATTAATATTGGTCTTGTTCCTTCCATTGTAGATATTATGCAAGAACCACTACTATCTCCATTATATTCTGCCAAAAAAACACCTGAAGGATTACTTACTTCTTGAATACCTTCGGTTGTCATATCAAAAATACCTACTTCATTTGTAGAGCCAAATCTATTTTTTACCGCTCTTATTAAACGATAGTTTTTATATCTTTCACCTTCAAAATATAAAACTGTATCAACCATGTGTTCCATTACTTTAGGGCCTGCTAAAGCACCCTCTTTGGTAACATGACCTATTATCATCATTGCAATATTATTTTTTTTAGCTACTTGTAAAAGTAAATGAGTTGTATTTCTTACTTGGGTAACGCTACCAGGAGCAGAAGCCATACTAGTATCATAAATAGCCTGAATTGAGTCTATAACACACATATCAGGTTGAGTTTCTTTTATACATTCAATTATGTAAGTAATATCATTTTCGGCTAATAAATAAAAATT
>JBBTGK010000216.1:0-11600 GCA_038060635.1 Cyanobacteriota bacterium
TAACGTAATCATTATTATTGACAAACTTTTTTCTGATAAACAATAATTTTATCTGATTTTAAATAAAATATGAATTCAAATTCTTAATGAATTTTTTATATATTAAGTATAAATTGAGATTAATTATAGGTAAATTATTCTTAATATTAGTGAAATAGAAACTATATTATAATTACAATGCTTAAAAAGTATTTATACTTAATATTAACAATTACAATAAAAAATGGAAAAAGATATACTTAATAAAATACTAATTATTGAAGATGATATTCAACTTACATTTTTTGCAACAACAATTCTTGAAAGGGATGGATATCAAGTAAAAACATTTTATAATGGTAAAGATGGGCTAGACAATATATTTGAAGATAATTATTCTTTAATCCTTCTTGATATTGATTTACCTGATATAGATGGTATTCAAATTTGTAAAAAAATAAGAGAAGTTTCTGATATTCCAATTATTTTTTTTACTGCTAAAAATAAAGTTCATGAAAAAGTAAAAGGCTTAGATGCTGGAGCTAATGATTATATTACCAAACCTGTAGAAGTTCCAGAACTTTTAGCAAGAGTTCGGGCTCATTTACGAAATAAAAATTGTATTAAAGATACTTTTTCTGATAGTAATAGGGAGAAAGAAAATATAATAAATAATTCAATAGAATGTAAATATACATTTAATACTCTAGTTTTAAACCCTATTAATAGAATAGTTTCAAGAGATGAAACTAATATTCATCTTTCTCCAAAAGAATTTGATATACTTTATTATTTTATGAAAAATCCTAATAAATTAATTACAAAACAACAAATATTTGAAAAAGTTTGGGATGCTCAATTTGATAATTTTAGTGATAAAAAAGTTATTGACGAGCATTTAAATAAACTAAGAAAAAAAGTACATTTAGACAATATGCCAAAATTAATACATACTATTTATGGGGTTGGTTATATTTTAAGATAATTATAATAAGCTAAAAATGATATACTATCGTGGAAAAATATGTTTGAAATAAAAGGATATAAATTACTTGAAGAATTATATAATAGTTCTAATTCGTTAATTTATAGAGCTAAAAATATAGATAATCATAGTAATGTTATATTAAAAATACTTAGAGTAAATTTCCCTTCAGTAAAAGAAATTAATAATTATAAACAAGAATTTGAAATAACAACCTCTAATTTAAATGAAGGAATAATAAAAGCTTATGAAATGATGAAATATGATGATAAATATATAATTATTTTTGAAGATATTGGTGCCATATCATTAAATAAAATTATACAAAAAAAAGCTTTTGACTTAAAAGAATTTTTCCCTATTGCTATTCAAATTACAGATTTTCTATGGAATATCCATAAAAATAATATTATTCATAAGGATATAAATCCATCTAATATTATTTTAAATCCCGAAACAAAACAATTAAAAATTATTGACTTTGGTATTTCTACAAAATTATCTCAAGAAAATTTATTTTATGATAATATAAATTTATTAGAAGGGACTATTGCATATATTTCGCCAGAACAAACAGGAAGAATGAATAGAAACTTAGATTATCGGACTGATTTTTATTCTTTAGGTCTTACTTTTTATGAATTATTAACAGGAAATAAATTATTCTTCTCATCAGATCCATTAGAATTAATTCATTTTCATCTTGCTCTTGAGCCTATTTTTACTTCTGATGCTAGAAGTTATATCCCTCAGAATTTAGAAAATATTATTTTAAAATTAATATCAAAAAATCCAGAAGATCGTTATCAATCTGCATGGGGTTTAAAAAAAGATCTTGAAAAATGCTATGAGTTTTTTCTTGAAAAAAAAGAAGATATTGGTTTTAAATTAGGTCAAAATGATATTCCATACAAGTTTTGTATTTCTCAAAAACTATATGGAAGAGAAGAGCAACTTAATATCCTTTTAGAAAATTTTGAAAAAATAAAAAAAGGTAATACTGAATTTACTTTAGTCTCAGGATATTCTGGAATAGGAAAATCAACTCTTATACAAAAAATACAAAAACCAATACTTAAATCTAATAGTTATTTTTGTAAGGGTAAATTTGAACAATTTAATCGTCATATTCCATATAGTGCAATATCTCAAGCATGTTCGAGTTTAATAAAACAAATTTTAAGCCAAAATAATATATCTCTTGAAAATTGGAAAAATGAATTAATAGAAACTCTTGGTACTAATGCTAAAATAATTATTGATATCGTACCTGAACTTGAAACTATTATTGGTAAAAAAAATAAAGTTACAGAATTAAATTCTACTGAGTCAAAAAATAGATTTCATTTAACTTTTTCTAATTTTATAAAAATTTTTGCAAAAGAAAATTCACCTGTTGTTTTTTTTCTTGATGATTTACAATGGGCAGATGTGGCTAGTTTAAATTTATTAGAAAATATACTTTTATCAAAAGATATAAATTATTTATTTTTTTTAGGGGCGTATCGTGATAATGAAGTTGATAATAAGCATAATTTAACTATAGCTTTAGAAAATATAAAAAAATATGTAAATATCACTAATATTAATTTGGATCCTTTAAGTAAATTACATGTAAATCAATTAATTAGTGATACTCTTAGTGTAGAAAATACTGATATAACATTACCTTTAACAGAAATAATATATAATAAAACAGAAGGAAACCCATTTTTTATCAATGAATTATTAAAAAATCTATATGAAAATAAAATTTTCAACTTTAATTTCAAAAACCATAAATGGGAATGGGATAAAGAAAAAATAAATAATTTGGATGTAAGTGATAATGTTATTAACTTAATTTTAAATAAATTAAAAGAATGTTCTGAAGATGCAGTAGAATTGCTAAAAATAACCTCATGTATTGGTAATAATTTTACGCTTAATAATTTAATTATTTTAATGGAAAAGCCACTATATCAAATTATAGATGCGTTAAAAGAAGTTATAGAAATTGGAGCTATAACATCTCAAAATAATAATTACAAAGCTTTAAAATTTATAAGTAATGAAAATACTAATTCATGGTTATTAAATTCTGAGTATAAATATACTCATGATAAGGTTCAACAAGCGGCATATTTTTTAAAATCTAAGCAAACTCAAGAATATATACACTTATCTATTGGACGTTTAATGCTTAATAAACTTTCAGAAGAAGAAATAGAGTTTAAAATTATTGAAATTGTTCAACAACTTAATAAAGGTAAATCTTTAGTTATTGAATCAGATGAAAAACTTAAATTAGCTTCTTTAAATCTTAGAGCAGGAAAAAAAGCAAAATTGTCAGCAGCTTATAAACCAGCTTTAGAGTTTCTCTTAGAAGGAAAATCTGTTTTACCTGAAATTTCATGGGAGTCAAATTATGAACTAACATTTGAATTATTTAAATCTATTTCCGAATGTGCCTATATTTGTGGTGAATTTGAACTAGCAGAAGAAAATTCTCATTTATTAATAGATAAATCTAAATCAGATTTAGAAAAAGCTGAAATTTACTATATTCAAGGGATACAATATACAACAATTTTAAAATTACATGAAGCTATTGATGTAATAAAAAAAGGATTATCTCTTTTAGGGCTTAATTTATTAGATGATTATGAACCTGTTCAAATATTTGAAGAAGCTGGTTTCGTTGCTCAAAATTTAGGTTCGAGAGATATTTTAAAATTAATTAATGAACCTGAAATTATTGATAATAAAAATAAATTAATTGCTAAATTATTACAAGGTATTTTACTTCCTACTTATACTTTATGTTATAAAAATTTCATGGCTTTTTGTATTCTAAAAGCTGTAAATCATTGTCTAAAATATGGGAATGTACCAGAAACTGCTTATATTTTTAATGCATATACTTTATTACTTGGTCATATTTTTGGAGATTTAAAAACCGCTTTCAAATTTGGAGAACTTTCGATGTTACTTAATGAGCGATTTAAAGATCCAAAATATAGTGCTGTTAATTTATTTACTAATATTGTTTTTGCACAATATTGGAATAAACCGTCAAAAGAATATGTTGAAAGTTATAGAAAAGTTATTGAAGTTGGTTTAGAAACAGGAGAACTAATAAATACAACTTATGCTTGTACAAATATAACGCAATGGGATACCTCATTGGATCTAAATAAAGCAATAGAACAAGGCGAAAAATATTTTAAAATAATAAAAAGCATAAGATTTGAAAGTTCTATTTATATAGGTTATATTTTTCAAAATTTAAGGCTTAATTTTATTGGAAAAACAAATAATTTATTTTCTTTGAGTAATAATGATTTTGATGAAGAAAAAGTTGTTTTAAGCTTAATTGAAACAAAAAACTTTTTAGTTCTAGCACTCTATTATATTTATAAAATACAACCTTGTTTTCATTATGATAATTACCAACTTGCTTTAAAATATACAAAAGAAGCCGAAAAATTTGTTGATTTTTTATCAGGACAAGCTCATATTGTCGATTTTACATTATTTTCTTTTTTAACTTACACAAATTTATATCCTCAAATGAATGAAGATGATAAATTAGCTACAAAAGAACTTTTAGAAAAAAAGATTTCACAAATGAATATTTGGGCAGAAAATATGCCTACTAATTTTGATCATTTAAAATATTTAATGGATGCTGAAATGGCAAGACTTGAAAATAATATTTTAGAAGCGGATAATTTATATCAAAAATCTATAAATTTATCAGAAAAATATTCTTTTATGCAACATCACGCTTTAGCAAATGAACTAGCTGGGAAACTTTGGTTAAATATAGGAAAAGATGAATTTGCTAAGGTTTATTTAAAAAAAGCTCATTACCTTTATGGAATATGGGGTGCAATTCAAAAAGTTAAACAATTAGATGAAAAATATCAATTTATAACACTAAGTAAATCTTTAAAACTTGAAACAACAATAACTTCAAATTCAAGTTCTAACTTGATTGATATTGAAACTATTATAAAATCATCTCAAACACTTTTAAATGAAAAAAATTTAGCTTTATTACTTGAAAAAATGATTAAACTCATTATTGAAAATGCAGGTGCAGACAAAGGAATACTAATTTTACCTCAAAAAGACGAATGGTTTGTAGAAGCTGAATATAATATTAATTCTAAATATTTAAATATACTACAATCTATTCCTATAGAAAAATATACAGATTCTATACCAAGCTCAATTATTTATTATGCAATACATACAAGAGAAAATATAGTTTGTAATAATGTTCAAACAGAAGAAAAATTTATAAATGATTCTTACATTTTAAAAAATGAACCTTTATCAATTTTATGTATCCCATTAATTAATCAAGCAAATGTTCAAGGTATTTTATATCTTGAAAATAATTTAACAACAAATGCTTTTACAGAAAAACATCTTGAAATATTAAGCTTATTATCAATTCAGGCAGCTATTTCTATTGAAAATACTATTTTATATCAAGAATTAGAACAAAGAGTAAAAGAAAGAACAAATGAACTATTAAAAGCTAATTATAATCTTGAATCATTAAATAATGAAAAAACTGAATTTCTTAATTTGGTAACTCATAATTTAAAAAGTCCTTTAGCAAGTGTAATCGGCTTTTCAAGTTTAATTAATCAAGCAAATGATCTAAATAAAGAAGAAATAAAAATATATTCATCACAAATAATATCAAGCTCAAATAAAATGTTAAATATGATAGAAAATTTATTAGATATAAGCTCAATTGAAGATGGAAATTATAATTTTAAATTAGAAAATATTTTTTTGATACCTTTTATTGAAGATTTATTGATGAACTATACAGAACAGCTTAATATAAAAAAACTTACTATTAATTTTATATATTCTAACAAAAATATACAAATACACGCTGATGAAGCTTGGCTAGCACAAATAATGGATAATTTATTATCTAATGCTATAAAATTTTCTTTACAAGAAAAAGAAATAACAATAAAAATAGATAAAATAAAAGACAAAATAAAAATAAACGTAATTGATCAAGGTCCTGGAATAAATGAAAAGGATCAAAAAAGATTGTTTCAAAAATTTGCTAGATTATCTGCATTACCAACTTATGGTGAATCTTCTTCAGGATTGGGTTTATATATAACAAAGAAAATGGTTGAAATTATGGATGGCAAAATTTATTGTGAAAGTAATTTTGGTTCTGGTTCAAATTTTATAATTGAGTTCTAATTAACAAAATCTTGTAAAAACCTTGTAATTTACATGGAAATTTTTTGTAGAAATCTTGTAATTTGATAATAATTTAAATTGTTAAAATGTAGATATTTATTATTATATTTTAAATAGTTGGTTATTAATCTTGAACACCTCTAATATCGTAGAAAAATTAAAATTACTTGCTATAAATAATAGCGATCTTTTAGCATATTGTATGGTGAGTAAAAATGAAATTATAGATTCATATACTTACAAAGATTTGGATAATAGAGCTAAATCCATTGCAGGATTTTTACAATCAAAAAACCTTAATAAAGAAAGAGTAATAATTGCTTTACCTCAAAGCTTAGATTTTATTGCCGCTTTTTTTGGCTGTCTATATGCTGGCGTTATGGTTGTTCCATCTTATCCTCCATATAATCAAAAACAAACAAAAAGAATAAAATCAATAGCAAAAGATTCACAAGCAGATTTTATTATAGCTAGTAATAAAGTAATAAATCTTTTTGATTCAAGTGATGATAGTTTGGAAATAAATGATTTTAAATTTATTGATATTGATGAAATAAAAGATGATTTTATATCTAATTACAAAGAAAATGAAATAAAAATTGATGATATTGCTTTTATACAATATACATCTGGTTCAACTGGATTACCAAAAGGTGTAGTTATAAATCATGAAAATATAATGACTAATGTAGCTATGCTAGGTGAAGTTTTTAGAAATACTAGTAAGGATATTTTTGGTGGCTGGTTACCTTTTTTCCATGATATGGGTTTAGTTACAATGATTTTAAGAACAATATATTTTGGTTCAACTGCTTATCTTATGACTCCTATTGATTTTATTAAAAATCCTATTAGTTGGTTAGAAATGATTAGTAAGTATAAAATTACTGATTCTGGTAGTCCTAACTTTGGCTATGATGCTTGTTTTAATGAAATATCTGATGATCTTATCAAAAATCTTGATTTGTCTCATTGGAGAGTTGCATTTAATGGTGCTGAACCAATAAGAGAAATGACTATTAAAAATTTCAGTCAAAAATTTTCTTCAACTGGTTTTAAAGAAGAATCATTTTTACCATGTTATGGAATGGCAGAAGTTACTGTATTTATTTCTGGTAGTATGGGTGGAGATTTACCTGTTTTTGAATCTATTTCTACTGAAGAATTTGAAAAAGGTAAAATAAAACTAGATATTGGAAAAAATTCCAAAATGCTAGTTAGCTCAGGAAGATTACCCTCAAATGAAATTATAAAAATAGTTAATCCTGATGAACTTACTTCTTGTAATAATTCAGAAATAGGAGAAATTTGGGTTTCTGGTAAACATGTTGGTAAAGGTTATTGGAATAAACCAGAAATAAGTAAACAAATTTTTGAAGCATTTACAACTGATACTAATGAAGGTCCTTTTTTAAGAACGGGTGATCTTGGTTTTATGAAAAATGGCGAGTTATTTATAACAGGAAGATTAAAAGATTTAATAATAATAAGAGGTAAAAATTATGCACCTCAAGATATTGAATTTGTAGCTGAAAGTGTTAATGAGAGCATAAAAAATAATTGTTCATCAGCTTTTTCTATTGATGTTAATGATGAAGAAGTTTTAATTATAATAGCTGAAATTGATAAAAAATATTCAGAAAATATAGATATAGAAAAAATAAAAAATTTAGTTCGTAGAAAAGTTTCTAGTGAATGTGGATTATCTATTTATGATTTTGTATTAATAAAAAATAATACAATTCCAAGAACTACTAGTGGAAAAATTCAACGTAGTGGTTGTAAAAAAGCTTATTTAGAAAATAATCTTAGTATTTTTGAGAATACTTTAGTTAAATCAATATAAATTTAATATTAAAAAAATAATAGGGTTTTTGTATGATAGTTAATACATTAAAAGATTTATTACAATCAAAATTAGAATATTTTTCAGATAGAAATGCGTTCTCTATTCTTGAAAATGAAAATACTACAACTAATTTAAGTTATAAAATGGTTGATTCTTTATCTATTAAGATGTCTTCTGTTTTGAATAGCAAAACAAATTTTTTAGATAGAGCTATTATTATTTTACCACCCGGTGAGAAATATATTACTACACTATACTCATGTTTTTATTCTGGTATTATTGCAGTTCCTGTTTATCCACCTAATCCAGCTTCTATAGAACAAAGTATTGGTTTAATTTCAAGTATTGGTATTGATTCTGAATCAAAACTAATTATTACAAACTCACAAATAAAAAATGTATTATTTTCTGTAAAAGAAAAATTTCCATATTTTAATGAAGTAACTTGGCATCTTGTAGATGAAGATTTAGGTTCAGAATTTGAAAATAGCAAAGTTAGAAATATTACAAACGATACATTGGCATTATTACTTTATACATCAGGTTCTACAGGTACTCCTAAAGGAGTAATGCTTAGTCATGGTAATTTAATTCATAATGCAAAAATAATGTCTGAAGGTTGTAAATTAAATTCAGATAGTAAGTTTTGTATTTGGTTACCTCCTTATCATGTTTCTGGCTTATTTTCAGGACTTATTTTACCAGTATATTCTGGTGCTACAAATATATTATTTTCACCATTACAATTTGTAGAAAATCCTTTTAAATGGTTAAAAACAATTTCAGAAAATAAAATTACTCTTAGTGGTTCACCTACTTTTGCTTATGATATTTGTAACAAAGTAATTCCTGATGAAAAATTAAAAGAAATAGATTTAAGTTCGTGGAAATCTGCTGTTGTTGGTGGTGAAGCAATAAAAAAAGACGTTATAGAAAAATTTATTAAAAAGTTTTCTATTGCTGGTTTTTCAAAAACTACTTTTTATACTATGTTTGGTCTGACTGAATCAACAATGATAAGTACAGGAAGAGGTCATGAAATACCTGAATATAAATATATTAGTAGAAAAAAACTTGAAGATAATATCGCTTTTGAGATGGAAGAATTTGAAGAAAATGGAATGTATTTAACCTGTAGCGGTCTAGCTCTTAATGAAATGAATGTTTTAACAGTAGATCCTGAAACAAAAATACCTTGTAAAGATAATATAGTTGGTGAAATTTGGGTTTCTGGAAAAAGTATTGCAAAAGGTTATTGGAAAAAACCTGACGAAACTGAAAAAACATTTAATGCATATACAGTTGAAACAAATTCTAAAGGACCTTTTTTAAGAACAGGTGATTTTGGTTTTATTTCTGAAGGTAAGTTATTTGTAACAGGAAGAATGAAAGAAGTAATTATTGTAAGAGGAGTTAATCATTATCCTGAAGATATTGAAAGAACAGTTAAAATGTTTTTTAAAGATAATGAAATTGAATGTGCTATATTTCAAACTGAAATTAATAATAATGAAGAGTTAGTTATTGCATTAGAACTAGCTCCTAATTTAAAAAATGAAGAAGCTAATACTATTTCTATTATAAAAAAACAAGTAGCAATGAATCATGGTTTGACTCCTTATGCTTTTGTTGTTTTATCTCCTAATGAATTACCAAGAACGGTTACTCGTAAAATACAAAGAAAACAATGTGGTAAAAATGTTTTTGAAAATAAATGGAATCTTTTATATATTTTAAATAATGATAACGAAGATATAATTAAAAATAATACAACAGAAGTATTTAGTTTGGATATAAACTCAGAAAAAAAAGAAATATCTAAATATCTTAAATATTTATTTGCGAATAAATTAAATACAGATAAAGATAAAATATCTGAAGATATTATATTATCTTCTTTTGGTTTAGATTCAATTTTAACTGTTAATATTATTTCAGAAATAAGAAATAATTTAAATGTAAATGTTCCTATATCAAAATTTTTTGATGAAACTTCTATAAAAACATTATCAGATTTTATTTTTAATTTACTTACAGGAGTAGAAGAAATAGATCAGGAAATTGATTTTGTCCAAGAATATATGTTACCTAATGAAATAAATGGTAAATATAATTTTGAATTTGAAAGCTTTAATTACCAAAATATCTTTTTAACAGGTGCTACAGGATTTTTAGGTGGATATTTATTAAATGACTTATTAATAAATACAACAAGTACTATTTATTGTTTAGTAAGAGCAAAAAATAAACAAGAAGGTTTGAATAGATTAAAACAGAATATTGAAAAAAATCATAAAATTCCAGATTCTTTTGAAGAAAGAGTTATTCCTATTTTGGGAGATCTTACTACTAAAAATTTAGGATTAGAAAAAACAGAATTTGATTATTTATCAGAAAAAATTGATATTATTTGTCATAATGGTGCTTCAGTAAATTTTATTGCCCCTTATCAATCAATAAAATCTGCAAATGTTGATTCTACAAAAATTTTATTAAGTTTGGCTATCAAAAATAAAATAAAGCCGTTACATTTTGTTTCTACTCTTGCTGTGTTTAATTCTTCTGATAGAAATACTTATGAAGCTTTTTATGAAAATATGATTAATCCTCATCCAGAAAATATTTTTGGTGGCTATCCAAAATCTAAATATATTTCAGAAATGTTGTTATTGGAAGCTAAAAAATGTGGTTTACCAATAACTATTTATCGCCCTGGTCTTATAACAGGAGACAGTCATACAGGTTATACAAATATAGATGATTTTTATTGCCGTTTAATTAAAGGTTGTATTGAGTTAGAAGCTTTTCCAGATATTAATTTTGATTTGGATATGACTCCTGTAAATTATGTAAGTAATGTAATAACCTTAGCTTTAACAAAAAAAGAAGCTATTAATAAAATATTTCATTTGGCAAATCCAGAACCAATAAAATTTTCTAATTTTAGTAATTGGATTATTGAAAATGGCTATAAAGCAAAAATAGTTTCTTATGAAAATTGGTTAGAAAAATTAATTTCATCAAGCACAAATAATGCTTTATATCCACTTTTACCTTTTGTTAGCGAAAAACATACTCCAAATAAAATAACTTTTTTAGAAATGTTTAACAGTCCAAAATCTCCAAAATTTGATACAACTAATGTTTCAAATCTTTTAAAAGAAAGCAAAATAAGATGTCATAGTGCAAATGATTCATTATTAAATTGCTATTTCAAGTTTTTTAATGATACTCAGTTTTTAAAATTTATATAAATATAGAAGGAATAAAATTATGATTAGTACAGCAAAAAAAATATCGCTTCAAGAAAAAGAAAATATTATTAAATGGAATCCATCAAAGAAAAATTTTCTTGAAGTTTATTATATAAAATGGAATGATTTAGAATCAAACACAACAGGATGGATTAGATATACTTTAATAGCCTCTACTACAAAAGAAACTTCTTGTGCTTTATGGGGAATATTTATAGATAAAAATGATCCTTCAAAAAATGTAGCTATAAAAGAATCTTTTCCTATAGAAAAACTTACCTATAGTAAAGAATATTTTATGGTA
>JBBTGK010000217.1:0-5949 GCA_038060635.1 Cyanobacteriota bacterium
GGAGAAGGTACTTTTACTTGGGTTGATGGGAAAAAATATGTTGGAAAGTTTAAAGATGATTTACTTGATGGTATAGGTACTCTTACTTATAAAAATGGAGATAAATATGTTGGCGAGTTCAAAAATGATAATAAAGATGGAGAAGGTACATTCACTTATGTAAAAGACTCTAAATATGTAGGAGAATTTAAAAATAATTTAAAAAGTGGGTTAGGTACATACGATTATCCTAATGGAGATAAATATGTTGGTGAGTTCAAAAATGACAATAGAGATGGACGAGGAACTTATACTTATTCTGACGGAAGTAAATATGTAGGGGAATTTAAAAATAATTTACTTGAAGGATTAGGAACTTATACTTCTTTTCATGGTGATGATTATGTAGGAGAATTTAAAGATGATTCTAGTAATCCTCAAGCTAGTTATAGTGGTGATAAATACGTAGGAGAATTTAGAGATGATGCTAAAAATGGTAAAGGAACTTATACTTATTATGATGGAAGTAAATACGTAGGGGAATTTATATCAGGTAAATATAATGGACAAGGAACATTCACTTCTGCTAATGGTGCAATATATATAGGTCAATTCAAAGATAATAAATATAATGGAGAAGGAACTCTTACATCTAATAATGGAAGTGTAGAAAAAGGGATGTGGAAAGACGGAGTACTTATAAAAAAACCATAAGTTAGTAATTTTTATAAGCTAAGATTTTTTAATAGAGCGTGTTCTAGCTCTACTTATTTTATTTCTACAAATATAATGTTAGAATGTGCTAACTTAGTTATTATAAAAAAAATTCTTAAATGAAAAAACTCACATTAGATGATCTTAAAAATATTATTAATATAATAAAAGATCCTGATGAAAAAATATTTGAAATGCTAGAAGATAAGCTTCTTTCAGAAGGTTATGAGTTTTTGTATTACATAAAAAATGAATATAATACAACCAATAATGATATTTTAAGATCTAGGCTTTGGAAATTAATAGAAAAATTAAGATTCAATAATTCTCAAGATATTTTTAGGAAAATCCCTTTATTAGATGATCAAGATATAAATTTAGAAGAAGCTTGTTTTATATTAGTTAATTTTGTTTATCCTGATATAGAAATAAGTAAATATAAAGATAAATTAGATGAAATGTCAGATAATCTAAGAGATAAAATAAAAAATCTTGAAGATCCTTTAATGATAATAAAAAAAATAAATCAATATCTTTTTCTTGCAGAAGGTTTTAAGGGAAATAAAGCAGATTATTTTAATGCTGAAAATTCTTTTATAAATAAAGTCCTAGATAACAAAACAGGAATACCAATAACTTTGTCAATAATATATTTATTGATTACCAAAAGATTAGATCTTCCTTTTTATGGGGTTGGTATGCCAGGGCATTTTATTATAAAATACTATAAAGATGATTTAGAAATATTTTTAGATCCTTTTCATGGTGGTAAAATTTTATCAAAAACTGATTGTATCAACTTTTTAGTTTTTTCTGGATATGGTTTTACAGATAGATTTTTGGAAAAAAGCTCTAATAAGGAAATTTTTAAAAGAATGATAAGAAATATTTTATTGGTTTATCAAGAAGTTAATGATAATTATAGATATGAGAAACTTACCGATATTTTGAATATTATAGATATGAATTATTAATGATGAATAAATTAACTCAAAAAGATGGCTTTTGGGCTTTAATATTTTTATTACCTAGTGTTTTAGGAATAATGCTATTTAATCTTATTCCTACTGTAACTTCTTTTTACCTTAGTTTTACAAAATGGAATTTATTAGGAACGCCAAAATTTATTGGAATAGGAAATTATACTGGTTTATTTGAAGACCCTTTATTTTTTAAAGTTCTTTTTCAAACTCTTTATTTTGTTTTTGCTTCTGTTATTTTAGAAATAATAATTTCTTTGCTTATAGCAACAGCCTTAAATAGTATTGTAAAATTCAAATCATTATATAGAACTATTTATTTTTTACCAGTTGTAAGTTCTATGGTTGCAGTAGCAATTTTATGGAATTGGATATTTGATCCTGCTTATGGATTATTAAATTATATTCTTAGTTTTGTAGGAATAAACCCAATTTTTTGGCTTTCAGATCCAACTTGGGCGTTACCTTCTATGATAATTGTTTCAGTTTGGAAAAATTTAGGCTATAGTGTGGTTTTATTTTTATCTGGTTTGCAAACTTTACCTCAAGATTGTTTAGAAGCAGCTAGTGTTGATGGAGCAACTAAACCACAAACTTTTTATAAAGTTGTAATTCCTCTTCTTAGCCCAACAATTTTTTTGGTAACAATAATGTCTTTTATTAATTCATTTCAAACCTTTGATTCTGTTTATATTCTTACCGCAGGTGGTCCAGAAAATTCAACTAATATAATGGTTTATTGGCTTTATAAAAACGCATTTGAGTTCTATAATATGGGTAAAGCATCCGCAATTGCTTATGTTTTGTTTTTGATAATTTTAACTATTACAATGATTCAATGGTACTTTAGGAAAAAATGGGTAATATACGAAGACTAGATATACTTACATATCTCATACTTACCATAGGTGCAATAATGATGGTTTTGCCATTTATGCTTATGGTTACTTTGGCATTAAGTCCTTCTGATAAAGTAATGACTTATCCACCCTTATTAATTCCCACTACTATAACCATGAAAAATTTTAATGAAGTTATGTCTGCGGGTAGTTTTTTTAAATATTTTATAAATAGTGTAATAATTTCTGCTGTTACTACTTTTGGTCAAATGATTACTTGTTCTATGGCAGGTTATGCTTTTGCAAGATTAAATTTTAAATTTAAAAACCAAATCTTTTTAATGTTTTTAGCAACTATGATGATACCAACGCAAGTTAATTTAGTACCTCTTTTTTCTCTTATGCAAAAATTAGGCTGGGTTAATACATATTTTGCATTAATTATTCCTGGGCTTTTTAGTGCTTTTGGTATATTTCTTATGAGACAATATTTTATGACACTGCCAAAAGAACTTGAAGATTCTGGTAAAATAGATGGTTGCACTCATTGGGGTATTTTTTGGAAAATCTTTTTTCCTCTATCAGTTCCATCTTTAGCAGCTTTAGGAATTTTTTCTTTTATAACTTCGTGGAATAGTTTTTTATGGCCATTATTAGTAACAAATTCTGAAACCTTAAGAACTTTACCTGTAGGTTTAGCAGCTTTTAAAAGCAGTTTCAGAGAAGTAACCGATTGGAGTTCTTTAATGGCAGGAACACTTATTTCTGTTGTCCCTGCTATTGGTGTATTTTTATTAGGACAAAAATATTTTATTTCTGGAATAACATCAGGTTCTGTTAAAGGATAAAAATAGCTATAAATATGAAAAGTAAACTAGCTATATGTTTGATAATTTTAATGAGCTTTTTTACTACTAATATTTTTTATGCAAATTCTAATGAGATAAATATTTTTGAAAAAGAGCCAAAAATAATTTCAAGAAAAGAATGGAAAGCCAAATTACCAATAAAAAAAATGATTACTCATGAACCAAAAATAATTACTATTCATCATTCTGGTATTTTTTCAGCAAAAAAAATAAATATTTTTGAAAAAATGCAAAATTTACAAAAATATTCTCAATCAAGTGAAAAAATGCAAAATGGTAAAATTAAAGAAGTTTGGGCAGATGTTCCATACCATTTTGTTATATCAGGAACAGGTGAAATTGCAGAAGGTAGAGAAATAAATTTTTCAGGAGATACAAATACAGAATATAATCCTGAGAATCATATATTAATAGATGTTTTAGGCAATTTTGAAGAACAAATACCAACTGAAGAACAAATAAATTCTTTAATACATCTTTGTTATTATTTAGCTAAAAAATATAATATTTCTGTTGAAAAAATTAATGCTCATAATTATTATGCTAAAACTGATTGTCCAGGTAAAAACTTGAGTAAAATAATCCCTCAAATTAAAACAAAATTATCTTTATAAAAAAAATATGATAAAATTTTATTTAGGCTATTTTAATTATAATTAGGTTTTAACTAATGGATCATTGTTGTTCTAAAAAATCATCAGAATTAGAAATAATGAGAAAAAATAAGCAAAGTAAAGTTTTATGGTTTGTTTTATTTATTAATTTAGCTATGTTTTTTTTAGAAATTTCTTTTGGATTTTTATCTAATTCGACAGCTCTTTTATCTGATAGTTTGGATATGTTAGGAGATTCTTTAGTTTATGGGTTTAGTATTTATGTAATAACTAAAAGTAATAATTGGAGAATATTAGCATCTTTATCAAAAGCTATGATTATGTTTATATTTGGTCTAATTGTATTATCTAAAATAATTTATCAACTTATTTATCCAATTATTCCTAATTATGAAACAATGAGTTTTATTGGATTTATAGCTCTTTTTGCAAATCTAGTATGTTTTTACATGCTTTATAAATTTAAAAACCAAGATACTAATATGAAATCAACTTGGTTATGTTCAAGAAACGATATTATTGCCAATATTTCAGTTTTAATATCTGCTTTTATTGTTTCTTTAACAAAATCTGCTATTCCTGATATTATTGTAGGTTTAGGAATAACAATTCTTTTTCTTAGTTCATCTTTTCACATATTAAAATTATCAATAAAAGATCTAAAAGATAACAAAGAACTATCTTTAACATAATGTTTTCGATATTTTTTAAATTAAAGGAAGAAATATCCTACAACAGTACCCAAAATAAAAATAATTTATACATTATTTATCTATTTTAATGAGATATTAAAAAAAAAATCTTGATATTACTGATTTAGCTCATAAAATAGACCAAATGGTTTATCCACTTTATGAGCTAACAGCAGAAGAAATAGCAATTATTGAGAGCTAATAAATAATTGAAAATTAACTATCGTTAAAAGAAAATTTTAGATATAATTTTATTATGTATTTAATTTAAATAGGTTTTTAATATGTTTGATTTGCAATATTCATTAGAAAGCTATCTTGCTGAATTAAAAAGCGAGAAAAAAGTAACATTAAAAAGAAAAAATAAAATTAAAAAATCTTTAACTCAAGCAGGGATTCTTGATAAAGATGGAAATTTAAAAAAAATTAAAATAGGATAAAATAAATTGCATATTTCTTCAGAAATAGTTTTTGGTTATCATGGTTGCGATAAAATTATTTCAGATAATGTTATTAAAAATGGTTATCCATTAGGAAAAAGCCAGAATTCTTATGATTGGCTTGGACATGGAATATATTTTTGGGAAGGTAGTTATGAACAGGCTTTAGATTGGGCAAATAAAAATCCTAAAGTTAATAATCCATCTGTTGTTGGAGCAATAATTAAATTATGTAATTGTCTTGATTTATTAGATACAGAACATACAAAAAAATTAAAAGTAACTTATGAGATTTTAAAAAAAGAATTAGATGAACTTGGGCAAAATATTCCTAAAAATAAGTCTATTGATAAAAATGGATTTAGTTTTTCAAGAGAATTAGATTGTAGAGTTTTAATGAGGTTACATGAATTAAACAATGAACAAATTGCAAAACAATTAAAAATAAAAAAGATAACAACAAAAAGTAAGTTAGAAATTCAAAATCATATTCAATTTATTGATTCTGTTCGGGGAATGTTTCCAGAAGGAGACGAGTTATATCCAAATGCTGGATTTAGAATTGAAAATCATATTCAGCTTTGCATAATTAATCCAAATTGTATTTTAGGATATTTTGAGCCAATATTAACTAATAAGGATTATAAAAAAATATGAGTAGAAATAATAATAATGGTTTATCCACTTTATGAGCTAACAGCAGAAGAAATAGCAATTATTGAAGGGTAATAATTAAAAAAGAGGAATTTTTTTAATGAATGATAAAGAATGGAATGAAAAAATAAATAATATAAAACCTACAGATGAAATATGCTTTAATTG
>JBBTGK010000218.1:0-8966 GCA_038060635.1 Cyanobacteriota bacterium
TAAATAAAAATAGATTTCAATTTCATTTTCAGAAAGCCCTAATTTTTTTAAAATATAACCAGAATAAATTTGAGATGCTATTGAGGCTTTACAATCACTTGATCCTATTCCATAAATAAATTCATTATCAAAATTACCACTATAAGGGTCATATTCCCAAAGTGATTTTTCTTCAGGTTCTCCATGATCAAGATGAGAAGAAAAAACAATATCTTTATCTTTTTCTTCACCTTTTAAAATCCCAACTACATTCCCACAATCATCAATAAAAACATCATCATATCCCAAAGATTTCATTTTATGAAAAACTATTTCAGCAATATGCTCTTCATTTCCTGTTAGACTTGGGGTTTGAATTAATTTTTGTGTAAATTCAATTATGTCGCTTTTTAGGGAATTTGCAATCTCTTTAAAACTTTCAATCAAAATTTAACACCTTAAGAAATAAAATACTTGTATTCTAACGTATTTTTTTTTTTTAGAATAGAGCTTTATGACTCGTTAATTAGATTTTAAAGCTTTTTCTCTTAAAAAAGAAGAATACCAAAGCTCATAAACTTTTTGCCAATCTGGTAAAACTTTAAAACTTTCTACAAAATAATTTTGCCATTCTATATATTCATTTTTTAATAAGTATAGATTATCTTGCCAAGTATTTAAATCTTCTTGCCATATTTTAAAGTTATTTTTAGTTATTTTATCTTTTATTTCTTTTGTTTCATCAATAAATACTTCTAATTTTTTATGATTACTAATTGATTTATTAAATTCTTCATCTAATTGATTTTTCCAATCTTTTGCTATATTTATATATTTTTCTAATTCTATACCACTATTGTGTATATCTTCTTTCCAAGAGGCAAACATAGAATATTTAGGACCAAATTTCTTTTTTGATGTTTTTATTGATACAAAATCTTTCCAAATTACTAAACTTTCTTTCCAAGCATTTAAAACCCTTTGCCAATCAATCAAATTTTTTTCCCATGTATCTATAACAAACATAAATTCATTTAAAGTTTTAAAAAAAGAGCTATCAGTTTTTTTCCATTCATCTCTATAAAAACCAAGTTCTTTTTCTATTAATGGTGTTTTGTCTTTTTTTATAACATCGGGATATTTTAGAGATATTTTTTCTAATAATATTTTTGCAGAATTTAAGGAAGCTAAGTTACTACTAGAAAAAACATAGGGTATATCTTCTGTTTTTAAGGTTCTTACAATTTCATTACTATTTCCAAAAGCTTGATGGGAACGATTGACGGTTATTATAACCCCAATAGTACTTTTATTTATATTTTGTTTTCTTAAATCAGCACTTTTTCTTGCATCATAATGAACAATATCTATATTAAATTTTTTAAAAAGATTTGATATTTCTGAATCAAAACCAGAGCCACCAATTATAGCAATATCAAAAGACATATAAAAAAATACCAGTAATAATAAACATCATAAAATTTTTTTTTTCTAAATTAAAAGAAAAAAATAACATTAGAAATTAATTATGTCATAAATACAAAATAAATTAAACATAATAACAATACCTTGTACAAAATTTATAATAATGAAATAGGTATTAAAAAATATTATCAAACATTCATGTGTAGGGATAGGTTTCAAACCTATCCCTACCAACAATTTCATTGGAATAATTATGTTTAATTTAAATACATACTACTAATAATATTAATTGGATTTATATACAATAATTAAAGCCGTTCTCAATAAAATCATTATTAATATATGGTTTAACTATATCATCATAAAAATTTCTATTGTTTGCAAGTTTTTCTGGATATATTTTATCATTAAAATACCATAATAAATCAATTGACCATGAAATACCTTTGTTTTCACATATACCATGACTATATTCATCTCCATCTTCGTCATGTAGTATCCAAAATAATTTATCTTGATATTTTTCCATTAATTCTTTTGTCCATAAAAAACCTTCGTTAAGCGTAAGAACAAACCAATCCAATTTATCTTTATATTCTTCAATAAACTCTAAAGACCAGTTTATTGATGTATTTTTACTCAAGTATTGCCAATTAATTTTGTCTTTAAATTCTTCAATAAATTCTTTAGAAATTTCTATAGAAGGATTTGCACTTAGTTCATTCCAATTAATTTTGTCATAATTATTTCTAATAAAATCTATAGACCAAGGTATTTTTTTATTACTGCTTATACCTCCATAATAAGGAATATCATCTTTATCCCAAATAAACCTATTTTCAAATTTATTAATAAAATCTACAGACCACGGCAAAAACTCATTTCCTGATAAATATAACCAATTCCATTTTTCTATATATTTAGTTATTAGTTCATCTGACCAAGGTATATTTTGATTAGAACTTAATCCATCCCAATTCCAATTTTCTTTAAACTTTTCAATTAATTCTTCACTCCAAGGTAATTTTTTATTACAGCTTATAGCATGCCAATTCCATTTATCTAAATAATGTTCAATTAATTTTTCTGTCCAAATAATTTTTTCATTGCAACTCAAATAATCCCAAAAAGATTTACTTAAATTATTTATATTACTATCTAAATAACTAAATATATTATTTTCATCATATCTTATTATTAATTCGGTATATATATGCCCATAACCAATATTTTCTTTTTTAATTTCTTGTTTGTAATCTAGTATTTTAGGTTGAGGCAAAAAACTATCTTGATATTTAGAAACAAAATCATCAGAAAAATCATACTTTTCTTTATTGGATAATTGTTTAATAGGAAAAAAATCACTCCAATTCCAATAACTATAATATTTATCTATTATTTCTAAAGACCAAGGTATATTTTCATTTTTGCTTAATTCATTCCAATCTAACTTATTTTTATATTTATCTATAAAACTCTCTTCCCAAAGTATATAGGATCTATTACAAAAGAAATCACTTGAATAAAGATATTTTTCTTCTTTAAAACTTTTTTTATTAAAAAAATCTTTTGATGATAATGATTTACTAATAAAAGTCCAATTTAATTTATCTTGATATTTTTCTATAAAAAGTGGTGACCAAGGAAGTAATATATTAAAAAATAATAAATTCCAATTTAACTTATCTTGATATTTTTCGATAAGTTCTTCAGAACAGAAAAATTTTAAATCTACTTTTAACCAATTTAATCTATCTCCAAACATTTCAAGTAAATCAGGTGTAAAATTAATAGAATCGTTAAGACATAAAAGATTCCAATCCCATTTATCTTGATATTTTTCAATTAAACTATCAGCCCATTCAATATTTACATTAGAACTTAATGAAATAAAATTTAGTTTATTTTTGTATTTATCAATTTGTTTTTCTGTCCATTTTTGATTATTTCTAGATAAACATTGCCAATGAAATTTATAAGAATATTTATCTAAAACATCTTCTGAAATACTTCTATGGCTTAATTCATACCAATTAATTTTATTTTCAAATCTAGTAATTTGCTCCAAAGGAAACTTATTAACAAAATTATAACTAAATAATTTCCAATCTATTTTATCTTGATATTTTTCTATTAAATCATAAAAATTTGGTAACTCTTTCAAATAATATAAAAGCCATACATTTTTCCAATTTATTTTGTTTTTATATTTTATCAGCATCTTTTCTATACTTTCAGGATAATAAATATTTATTTTATTTATATATTTATTTATTATCTCATCACTAAGGTTTATTTCTTGATAAAGATCCAAATGTGTATTTTTAGATAATTTTTCCCAATTCCATTTATCAACATATTTAGTAATAATTTTGTTTGACCATTTTATTTTTGTATTTGAACTTAGATAATCCCAATCAATAAGGTCCATATTTTTTTCTATAAAATCATCTCTTTCTGAAAAATTATCAATTAAATCATTTAAAGTAGCCTCGCTTTCTTTTATTTTGTTTATTAAAAAAGGTAATTTTTCTAATAATTCAAAAGTCCAAGGTAAATATCTAGTTTCAATTAATGAATACCTATAATCAGAATATTGTGAATAAAATAGTTTAATAAGATAATTTAAATATTTTTCTATAAGAATTGAAGACCAAGGAATAGAATCATTTTCTATTAATTTAAACCAATTCCATTTATTATAATATTTATCTATTAATTTTTCTGTCCACTGAATATCTTTATTTTTACTTAGGTTTAACCAATTAATTTTATCTTTATATTTTTCAATAAAAGCCTCATCAAGGGGATAATTTAAAGAAATTAAATTTATAAAAAATTGAGGGTGATTTTTAAATATCTCTAATAATTTTTTCTTATTTTCTTTTTTTTCCTTTGTAGTAATTTTACTCATCATTTTTTATTTTAAATTTATTTTTACAATCATAACAAGATGTTTTTTCTTCTAATATTTCATATCCAACGCCTCCAATATCATCTTTCCATTGGTTTCTATTAGATTTCTTATTAGATTGTGAAATAGCATTTTTTCTTAATAGATATTTCTTTTTTTTGTATTTAACCACAACTCTATGGCTTTTTACATTTGCTTGTATTATTGAATTACAAAATTCGCATTTATACATTATTTCCAGCAAATAAACATTTTTGAGGGTGCTGATATCTCAAAAAGGCATTATAAATATTATTTAAACTAATTTTGGAAATAATTTTTGGTGGACTACGAACAGATTGAAGGTTTTTTATACATTTTGTCAAACTCCCTCAGCTTTATACTCTTTTAAATCTGCTGATTTTTTAAAAGGTAAAATAAAACGATAATTTAAATCTACAATAATGTATTAATTTTGTCAATAATTTTTTCAATTTTCTATTAAAATTTTTTCATTCTAGATGATTAATAAAAATAATCTTTCCTTTTTTAAATTAAATTTGCAAAAGATTTTTCTGTATCCCATTCAACTACAGCATTACCAGTACCAATAACATTACCATAACCATGTACTTCAGCAGGATATTTAGGAATATCTAATGCTGAAAGCATCCAAGCTAATGCACCTGCTTTTACTTCTGCCGCAGACATATCAATAAATTCTGATAAAATATCTAATAATTCTTGGCATTTACCTTCTTTCATTAGTTTTATAACTTGCATATCCCATAAATATTGAGAATGATTATAAACATGCTCTGCACTCATATCTTCAGGTATTTCTGCTTCATGAACAAAATGTCTATGAGAAAGAGAGTTTGATGCCAAAAGAACTGCTTTTTTTCCACTTTCTTCTATGGCTTCTTTTGTAGCTTGCCCTAAAATCATCATTTGTTTTTGACCAACTTCATTAGAAAAATAATACGGTGAATTATTAGAAGATAAAGAAATTATAGGAATATTCCAATCAGGGTTCATTAAGTGTAAGGTTGTTATTGTTCCATAATCTATTCTAAAATTAGGATTTTTCATAACTTTTGTTATTAACCCTTTTTCTTTTGCTTTTTCAGCTATTTTTAAGGATAAATCAACGTCAACTGTTAAATCATATTCATATCGAAATAAATGTGGGAAAATTGGATCTACAGATAAGCCTTTAAATTTTTCTAATCCTAAAACATGATGACCAACAATTGTTTGCCAATGAGGTGAATGTACAATAAGAACGTCAGGTTTTTTAGCTAAAATATTTTTACGGCATTTTTCATAAGCCCATCGAAGTATTTCCCAACCACCTTCAGATTTTGGCTCATTTTGTTTTGGATTTTCTGCATAAACTAAATGTGGTGGATGAGGTGCAAGAACACCAGCGATTATTTTACCTTTTTCCATACTAAAACCTAATAAATAAATACATTATTATTATACATTTTTATTGCCTCTTAAGTAAAATCAATAAATTTATTTACTTTATAAAAAAAATCAAAAAAGATAAAATTTTACACAAGAAAAAATCTAGGTTATAATGAATTGTTAATTTAATTATCGGAATTTTTATGCTCAACGAATACAAAAATAAAATAAATGAATCTGCGGATTTTATAAAATCTAAAATTGATTTTACTCCAGAATATGCACTTATACTTGGTTCTGGCTTAGGTGAATTGGCTGATGAAGTAGAAAATAAAGTTAGTCTTTCTTACTCAGAAATACCAAATTTTAAAACATCTACAGCTCCATCTCATGCTGGTAAAATGGTATTGGGGCAATTAGGTGGTAAAAACGTTCTTGTTATGCAAGGAAGACTTCATCTTTATGAAGGCTATTCAGCTCAAGATATTGCTTTTCCTGTTAGAGTTATGAATAGTTTAGGCGTTAAAAATCTAATTGTAACTTGTGCTGCTGGTGGAATAAATAGAAACTTTACTGCTGGTTCTCTTATGTTGATTAATGATCATCTTAATTTTACTGGAGCTAATGCTCTTATTGGGCCAAATGATAATGAAATGGGCCCAAGATTCCCAGTTATGTTTGACTCTTACTCTCCAAAACTTAGAAAACTTGCAAAAAAAATAGCTTTAGAAAATAAAATATCACTTAATGAAGGAACTTATTTTGCTATAGCAGGCCCAGCTTTTTACACAAGAGCGGAGTTAAGAATGGTTACACAATTAGGCGGAGACGCAATTGGAATGTCTGTAGTTCAAGAAGTTATTACTGCAATTCATTCTGGAATGACTGTTTTAGGAATAGCAAATATTACAGATATGGCTTTACCAGATGTAGAACATCATGCGACAGAACAAGAAGTAATTGATGTTGCTAAAAAAACAGGACCTGTATTTAAGACACTTTTAAAATCAATTCTTCAAGAAATGGAATAAAAATGGCAACCCAAGAGAAATCATTAGAAGAAAAAAAGAATGGATTTTCTATCTTTTTTAAAAGAGCTAAAAAGAATAGAGCTTTTATGATTGGTGGATTTATTATTGTTGTTTTATCAATAATGGCTATTATCCCTCAATTGTTAGCTCCTTATGGATATAATGCTCAAGATTTATCTATAAGACTATTACCACCTTCTTCTGAGCATTTATTGGGTACAGATGATTTAGGAAGAGATATTTTAAGTAGAATTATTTATGGAACACAAATATCTTTTTCTTATGGTCTTTTATCTGTTGTTATTGCTCTAATAATGGGTTCTACCATTGGTGTTTTGGCTGGATATTTTGGGGGTAAAGTTGATGAAATTCTCATGAGAGGTGTTGACATTCTTCTTGCTTTCCCTAGTATTTTATTGGCAATTTTGATCGTTGCAATTCTTGGACCAAAACTAGAAAATGCTATGATTGCTATAGGAATAGTAAATACTCCATCTTATGCAAGATTATTAAGATCTTCAACACTTATAGTAAAAAATAATGAATTTATAGATTCTGCCATTGCAAATGGTTCTGGACACGCAAGAATAATTTTTACTCATATTTTACCTAATTGTATGACTCCTATTACTGTTCAAGCTACATTAGGAATTGGTGGTGCAATATTAGAAATGGCTGGTTTAAGTTTCTTAGGTCTTGGTGCTCAACCACCTACTCCAGAATGGGGTGCAATGCTTAATAATGCAAGAGAATTTATCAGAACAGCTCCTTGGGTTATAACTTTTCCAGGAATTGCGATAATTTTATCAGTTTTAGCCTTTAATTTATTAGGTGATGGTTTAAGAGATTTACTTGATCCACATACTGCTAAAAAACAATAGATTTAGAAAACCATCTCCTGTTGCTACAAAAAGGTTTTCTTCATTTTTATCAAAAATAATTGAGTTTATATCGGAATCAAATTGATTTATTTCTTTTATTATTTTATTGTTTTTTATATCCCATATTTTTAGATTTTTTCCTACAAAATCATTTCCTGAAATTAAAATAGAATCATTATTATTTATATTAAGTGAAATAATACTATTTTTATCACTTTCAAATGTTTTATTTAATTCACAACTTTCAGTATTCCACATTTTTATATTTCCGCTATCTCCAGCACTAAAAAAATAATTACCATCATTAGAAAAAATTAAAGTTTTTACATAATCTTGCTTATGCTTTATTTCACAATGCTTGGAAAAATCATTAGTATTAAAAAGATATATTTTATCTCCATTACTTCCTACAGCAAGATATTTGTTATTTTTAGAAAAAATCGTTGATGAAATATAAAAAAAATCTTCTTTTATGGTATTTAATTTTTCATAGTTTTTTGTATCAAAAATAGTTATAGTATTATTATCACAAGATACAGAAAAGTATTTATTATCTTTAGAAAAAGCAATTGAAGATACATTTTCTTTAAATTCAAGTTTTTTTACTTCATTATAATTTTTAGTATCAAAAAATCTAACAGTTTTATCATTACTACAACTAACTATAAATTTATTATCAGGAGAATATATAGTCATATTCACGTTAGATGAATGAGCTTCAATAGTTTTAATTAGTTTTTTTTGTTTGGTTTCAAATATTTTAGAGGTTTTATCTCCACTTGAAGTAACAAAATACTTATAATCATTGCTAAAAGATATATGGTTTAAAGATAAATCATGAAGTTTAATTTTTTCTATTTTTTCTGTATTTTCACTATTAACTAATGTATTTGAACAAAGCAAAGTAGTAATTATTATTTTTAATAGAAATAGCATTTAATATTTATTTTTACTCGTCTAAATAAATTATCAATAGATATTTTATCATATTTCATTATCTTTAAGTTTTAAATTAAAACATTGTTATTACTTAGTTTTGGATAGTTTAAATATTCTTATAAACATCATCTCTTTTATCAACAATTTCAATAAAAATTTCATCTTCATTCATCCTAAAAATAATTCTATAATCTCCTACTCTAATACGATAAAGAGGAGGAATTCTTTTACCTTGAAGTTTTTTAATTTTTCCTTCAGGTAATTTATCTATAGCTTTTGAGATTCTTTCTTGTAATTTTTTGTCATATTTTCTAAATTGTTTTTTAAATTCTTCTGATACAAGTATTTTCTTGACGCTCACTCGGGGCAGAGCCACCGAGGATTCTTGAAGCACACCTAACCTAA
>JBBTGK010000219.1:0-5371 GCA_038060635.1 Cyanobacteriota bacterium
TAATTTGGGATTTATTTTAATAATAAAAATGCAAAATGAAAAAAATATCTAAAATTTTATCTGTATCATTATTGTTTTTTGGAGTTATCTCAACTCAAACAAAAGCCTTAACGAACGAAGAAAACCTAACCAAAATTTTTTCTGAAATTCAAATAAAACATATCAAAGAATATAAAATGTCATTTGAAAATATAAAATCATCAGAAGACTTTGCAAATACTTATCATAAAGCCCTTTTGTTAGAAAAAGAATTGTCTGATCCAATAAATAGAGCTTATGATAAAATTAAAACAGATATTCCTTCAGAAGAAGAGTTTAAATGGATAGAATCATTTACGCCTTCTATGTCAATTCATCTTGTTGCTGAAGCAACTCAATTAGATTTACTGATTGATTATATACCTTTTCAAAAAAAAGCTAAAATGACTCCTCAAAAAGAAGATGATATGTTTATTAATTTACTGATTGATGTTTATGGTGATGGGGAAACAGATTATGCAAAATGGTTTAAGCAAACTTGGGATTATGGAGGTTGCAGTCATTTAGGAAAAGGTATTCATACAAAAAATTTAAAAGATATAAATAGTATTTTTGATAAAAGTAAGTTTTTTAAAAAAGATCTTCAAGAAATAAACGATTCTATTTTTAGAGATCTTACTAAAAATAATCTTTTTTGTGAACCTAAAAATAATGTAATAAAAGAAATAAACCAAATTTTAAAAACTATTCCTTTAACGAAAGAACAAAAAAATAAAATAAATGCTCGTTTAAAAGAGTTTAATAAAAACAAAAAAGAGATTGAATTTAATTGTAATGTAAAAAACTGTGCTTATGGTTAATATTTGATTAAGTAAAATTTATACTATAAAAAAAATTAAATTATAGCGTTTTGATGAATCAAAATGCTTTATGCAAAAAAGACGATATTTATAAATACCGTCTTTTTTTATTTTTATCTAAAAGTTTAAGTTATTATTTTTTTGCTTGAGCATAAGAATAAAATGCAGTTGCTGAAAAAGCTGTTGTAACTGCGGCTGTAGTAAGTAAAGGATTTTGAATCATTTTTTTAGCCATAAAAGGAATTGCTTTGTAACTTACTCCTCCTGCTACGAGAGCTGTTCCACCCATTGCAGTTCCTACTGCACCAGCTACAAATAGTAAACCATTTTTATTATCATCTTTTTTAAAAAATTCTTCTGATTGTTTTAGCATGGCATAACTTCCTACACCTACTGCTGCTCCTGTTGCTATTGATGCAGTTCTAATTAAAACATCTGCCGTTACACTAGTACTCTTTAAGGTTTTAACAGCTGTAAGAGCTGCTGCTCCAGTTGTTATAGGGGTTGCTGCTGCAAGAACTCCAGCATTTTTTAAATTAATTCCATCTTTTTTCATATTTTGAATTGAAGAAGCAACAATTGTTCCTCCTGCTAAAGTAACACCAGTTGTTAGAAAAACAGTTGGGTTATTAACAGCTGTTTTTGCCAAAGCAGTAACAGGTTGTAAATATTTTGTACCTAATGCTCTTCCTGCAATTTCAACACCAGCCATAGCAATAGCAGTACCAGCAGTTCCTTCAAGAACAGTTTTATGTATTTCAGTATTTTTTCTATTAGCAACTGCATCATGAACAACTAATCCACCGAAAGCCGCAACACCCATTCCAACAGCAGGAACTAATCCTTTTTTTGCAACTGTAGAAGCTAATTCAGATTTATCAGCAATTTTATAAATTAAAACAGCCGAACCTGCTAAACCTGCACCAGCTACAATATTATGATCAGATGCAAATTTGGCAGGAGTAGAATTTAAAACTTTTACTAAAGGTGTATCACTATCTCCTCTTTTTACTGCGGATGCTAGAGGTGTATAATCTGTTGCTTTTATTGATATACCTGACATAAAAAATACCTAAAAACTTATAATTACTATATATTGTACTTAATATAACCTTAAACTTGCTAAAAAATAATTATGAATAATGTTAATAATTATTATAAAAAAAATCACCTTAAACCTTTTTTATCGTTTTTCTAATCACTTTTTAAACTAAAAAATAATAATTTATGTTAATATTATATCTATATCTTTTTTATTACTTGGTATTTTTTGGAGAGAGATTTTAGATGGAAAATTTAAGAACATCATCAATAGTTCAACCTAATGCATTAAAGGCTTCAAGTACAGAAAATCCCACTGTTACATCAGTAAAACAAACAGTAAATAACGCTCTAAAATCAACTGATGATTTTATAAGCAAAAAAGTTTCTCAAGAAGGGAATAATCCTTTTGGTTCAAGAAATGATGTTAACCCAAATAAAACTCCAAATGGAACTTTAGAAAAACAATTTGTTAATTCTATAAAAAAATTAGATATTAATAATGATGGTTTTGTTAGTAGAAGAGAATTAGTTGATTCTTCAAATTCTAATAAATTAGATGATAAAGATTCTGCTTTAGTAGGAGCTTTATTAGAATCTCAATCTAAATTAGAAAATCTTAGTGATGATGAAATGGGATTAGAAACCAAGGGTATTACTAAAAAAGATATTATTGCTCTTGATGAATTACCAGATGCAAGTGAATTAAAATCTAATACAGAAGTTCTTTATTCAAATAATCTTTATAAAATTATGACTGTTAAAAATACAGTTCAAGATAAAAGTGGTAATTTTAAGTTACCTACAAAAGCAAGTGATGTTGATTTTCAACAAATACATCAAGGTTCATTAGGTGATTGTTACTTTTTAGCTGTATTAGCTTCTTTTGCACAAAAAAATCCTCAAAAAATTGTTGATATGATAAAAGATAACAAAGATGGTACTTTTACAGTAAAATTTCCTGATAAATCTGTAACAATAAAAGCTCCAAATAAAACAGAATTAGGAATGTATTCTTCAGAAAGTAACTCGGCTTGGGTTCCTATCATTGAAAAAGGATATGCTGCATATAGACAAGATAAAACTCTTATAAAGAAAACTAATGAATATGACAATATTGGAAAAGGCTCTTCTATAATTGGAAGAGGAATGTATGAATTAACAGGTAATTTATTTGATACAGATGTCGTAAAAGTACATTCATTATCTGATACAAAAAATAAATTAGTATCAGCTCAAAATGGAAATAAAATGATTGTAGCATCTATAAATAAAGGATTAATTGCTAAAAATAAATATGATTTACCTGATGGTCATGTTTATACTGTTTTAGGAATAGACCCAAAAACTGATATGGTTAAAATAAGAAATCCTTGGGGAAGTGGAGAAGGAAATGTAAAAGGTGGTACAAATGGAATTTTTGAACTTCCTTTATCAGAATTTAAAAATACTTTTTCTTCAGTAGCTTATGAAAGATAATCAAATATTATGAAAAATAAATCTTTTTTATCAATAACTCTTTCTTTAGCCCTTTCTTTTTTAGTTTTTTCTTGTAGCTCTAATTTAGATTCAAATATAGAATTAACTCAAAATGATTTTACAGCACAAAACTCAAATGTAAAAAAAGCAAAATGGACTATTATGGTATATATGTCAGGCGATAACAACCTTGAAGAATATATTGTAAAAGATCTTGAAAAAGAATTGGGTAAAATTGGTTCTACATCAAATGTTCAAATAGTTGCTTTATCGGATAGAATTACAGGCTATGATAAAACTAGAGGTGATTGGAAAGGAACTAAACTTTTTCATGTTACAAAAGGAATGAAAGCAAACTCTGAGAATGCTGTTTCTGATTTAGGTGAAAAAAGTATGGGAAGCCCAAAAACACTAACAGATTTTGTTTCTTGGTCAAAAAGTAATTACCCAGCAGAAAACTATGCACTATATTTTTGGGGACATGGTTGGAGTTGGCATAAAGGCTTTACTATGGAAGATAAAACTAATCATGATTCATTAGATCCAAATGAAATAAAAAATGTTTTTGATAAACTTGGTAAAATTGATATGGTTGCCTATGATGCTTGTAATATGGGTTCTATTGAAGTTGAATCCTTATGGTATAAACATGCAAAAGCAATTGTTCACTCTCAAGAGTTTGTTGGTGGAGATGGAATAGAATATGACCAAGTTCTTACCAAACTTAATGCAAATCCTAATCTTAAAGCTGAAGATTTAGCTATAATAACAAATAAAAGTGCTGGAACAAACAAAGAAAAAACAGGTTCGGCTGTAATATTAGATGCTAAATTTGGAAATTTAATAAAAGCTGTAGATGAATGGTCTATAGCATTAAAAAATGGATTAGATACTAATCGTAAAAATTATGAAAAATCTTTTTCAAAAGCTCAAAAATTTATAGAATTACCAGATGACAATGATTTATATGATCTTGCCTCAAAAATTAGTGAAAATGTTTCTGATCCTATAATAAAATCAAAAAGTACTGCTGTTATGTCTGCTGTAAAATCAGTTATATTAGATGAATGGCATATAAAAAAGTATGCAAATGCTCATGGAATAACAATATCTAAAGTAAAGGCAAATGATAAAGAGAAAAAATATTATAAAACATTAGATTTTTCTAAAAATACAAACTGGGATGAATTTTTAGACTTATATAAAAATTAAATTGAAACGAAATAAATGTTTTATTCTACCTATTTTTAAATTGTAGGTAGGAATATTTTTGGCTTTTGATGAATTTTGCAAAAAAAAAATAAATGTAGCTTTTTTATTTTATACAGGAAGAAGCTGATCTACTCTATTTCATAGTTTAATAGATAATCATGAGCAAGTATTAACTTTACCTTTTGCTTTTCCATTTTTCCATGATTGGTTAAATATAATCAATAATTTTTCAAAAAAAAATATAGCTCTAATAACATAAAAAATAGAATAACTTTTTTTAAAAGTAAATTAATGGTAGAAAAAAATGAGATTTTTATTAATTCAAATTGTGTTATTTTTACTCAAATATCTTTATTAAATACCAGCTATATTTTTGAGGCTTTAGCTTATGATTGTTTAGTAATATCACCTGAATCAGATTTAATATTAGATTTTTTACCAGAAAATTCAATTAAAAATATAAAATTTACTAAGAATAATTTAAATGAAAAAATGAAAGAAGTTTTTGAACAAAAAGAATTTTTATCAAATGAAAAAACTAACAATGAAATAGAATCTTTTCTTTTAGATAATACTTTTAATAAAATAACCTGAGTTCGATAAATTTATATTATCAAATATAGTGATAATAGGTAATACAAAATAAATAAGAAGAATTAAAATGATTTTAATAAAATTAATTTATCTCGGGTTCTTGTTTTGCAAGGGACTGAAGCCCCTTGTTCAATAAGGATATGCCTGTATTCTCCTGAACAAGGTGAGTAAATACCCTTATTTACGAATTAGTCCCTTGTTTTTTG
>JBBTGK010000220.1:0-5620 GCA_038060635.1 Cyanobacteriota bacterium
TTCAAAGTTTTTATCCAAAAGAAATGGAATCTTTTTTTGAAAATAAAATAGCAAACACAATTAATAAATTTGCTGATGTTGTTTATAAAAAATTAGAAGAAACTGAAGATATTGATGATTAGAAATATAAATTAATTAATATGTTAAAGAAAATTTTAGTATCATTTGTTTTTGTAGGTATTTTTATATCTTTTGTAGCGAAAGCAGATATTCAAGTTCCAAAGCCTATATTTTTTCAGAGAGATTTTATTAAATTATTTGATGAAAATTATAGAAATAAACCTATTGTTGTTTCAAATGGAACAGGTAATGAAAAACCTATTTTTAAGATAACATCTGCATCATTACATAACACTTTTTCATATAATAATTTTTCTGTTCTTGATCTGGGAAATAATTTACAAAAACTACCTCAAGATCTATATCAAAAAAAGAATGATTTAAATGTAAAAAAAGAATCTAACATGAAAGATGATAATAGGAATACACCTAATATTTATAAAGGATTTTATGTTATTGATAAAAATGAAATAATTGTTGGTAATGTACTTTTGGAGAATTGGGATATAACAGAATATATTAATGAACCTAAAAGCCCTCCTGTACAAGAAATATTTAATCTTAATAAAAACCCTAACTATTTGAAAAATAAATTAAAATTGCCACCAAATAGCTCTATAACAGTGTATGAAAGAGAAATAGGTGGTTATTATGAAAGATATGGTATAGAAGATATAAATGGTAAGAAAATATTTATTCTTCAAAGTTTTTATCCAAAAGAAATGGAATCTTTTTTTGAAAATAAAATAGCAAATACAATCAATAAATTTGCTGATGTTGTTTATAAAAAATTAGAAGAAGCAGAAGACATTGATGACTAAAAATATTTATATAAATAAAGGAAAATAATAAAATTATGATAAAAACAACCAATCTTACTCCAGAATTAGAAGAAATAAGAAAAAAAATAGAAGGCTATGCAAGAGGTTATGGGCTTGATTTTTTTGAAACAGTTTTTGAATTGCTAGATTTTGAAAAAATAAATCAAGTAGCTAGTTATGGAGGATTTCCAACTAGATACCCTCATTGGAAGTTTGGTATGGAATATGAGCGTATGAGTAAATCTTATGCTTATGGACTTTCTAAAATATATGAAATGGTTATTAATAATGATCCTTGTTATGCCTATCTTTTAAATGCTAACTATTTGGTAGATCAAAAATTAGTTATGGCTCATGTTTTTGGACATTGTGATTTTTTCAAAAATAATTATTGGTTTTCAAAAACAAATAGAAAAATGATGGATGAAATGGCAAACCATAGCACCAGAGTTCGTAAATATATTGAAAAATATGGAGAAGAAGCTGTAGAAGAGTTTATAGATGTAGCTTTATCATTAGAAAATTTAATAGATTATTATTCTCCATTCATAAAAAGAGTAGAAGACGAACCAAAAAAATCTAATATGATGGATGAAATTATCGATGAAGATATGACAGATTATAAAATGAAAAGTAAACCTTATATGGATAAATATATAAATCCTAAGGAATTTGTCGATAAACAAAGAGCTGATGATAAAAAAGAAAAAGAAAAAAGTAAAAAATTCCCACCTGAACCTGTAAGAGATATTTTAGATTTTTTGATTAAATATGCTCCTTTGGAAAATTGGAAAGCTGATATTTTATCAATAATAAGTCAAGAAGCATATTATTTTGCCCCTCAAGGTCAAACAAAAATAATGAACGAAGGTTGGGCTTCTTACTGGCATTCAAAAATTATGACAGAAAAAGCTCTTGATGGTGATGAAATTATAGATTATGCAGATCATCATTCAGGGACATTAGCAACTCAACCAGGAAGTTTAAATCCTTATAAACTAGGCATTGAATTATATAGAGATATTGAAGATAGATGGAATAAAGGTAAATTTGGAAAAGAATATGATGAATGTGAAAATTCTGAAGAAAAAAGAAAATGGAATAAAAATTTAGGTTTAGGAAGAGAAAAGATTTTTGAAGTTAGAAAAGTGCATAATGATGTTACTTTTATAGATAATTTTTTAACTGAAGAATTTTGCCATGATCATAAAATGTTTTTGTACGGATACAATAAGAATACAGGTCAATATGAAATAACTGATAGAAAGTTTTCTGAAGTAAAAAAACAATTACTTTTTAATCTTACTAATTTTGGTCAACCTATTATTTATGTTGAAGAAGGTAACTACGATAACAAAGGTGAACTAATGCTTTGGCATAAACACGAAAGCTCTGATCTTAAAGTTGATTATACAAAAGCTACTTTAGAAAATATTTTTAAAGTTTGGAAAAGACCTGTTAATTTGAGAACATTAATGGATGGGAAAATAAAGTTTTATCGTTTTGATGGAACAGAACATTCAGAAAAAAGTTAGTTTTTTATAAAATATTGAAGCGATGCTTTGGTATTAATACAAATAAAAGCAATTATGAGTTGATTATTTGTTATAATTACTAAAATTTTTTGCTACAGTCCATTATCTGTTTGTTTTTATGAATTATTTTGTAATATAGATTTGGAATTTGGATAATGGAAGAAAATCTTAAAGAAATAAATGAAACGGAAATATCTTCACTTCTTAAACAATTAATTGTTGAAAAAAATCTTGTTAAAGAAGAAATTATTGAAGATTTATTAATTCAAAGAGATAAAGAAGTAGAGTTACTAAGAAGTAATAAAGAAGAAATTTGTTATGTTATTGATTATAATAAAAGAGCTTTAGTTGTTTTTAATAAAAATACCAATGAAAATATAGCGTCTGTCTCATTAGCAAATAAATTTAAAAAATATGATCATGAAGATTTTCAATCTTGGGGAACATCCTCAATAATAATAGATTTAGATGAATTACAAAAAGATGGAGAAATAGAGTATAAAAATGATTCTTTATATGGCTTTATAACATCTGAAAATAAAACCTACTTATACAATCAAAATGTAGATAGTTTACCATTTCATGCTTTAACAGATAGAGTTGTTTTTGGAGGAATTCCCAAAATAAAAGATTCGTTATTGCCTTTTGATATGTGTTTTTCTGGAACAAATCAACTTATTTCATTATCAAATAGAGATCTTGGTGAAGTAATGATTTTTAATACTAGAGAAAACGATTTTATTGCAGAAATTCCAGTACGAGATATAGGAACAAGTAATAAATCATTAAATGTAGCAATGTCTGAAATAAAAAAGCGTGTTTATATAACGGATAATGAAACATCAATATTACAAACTTACTCTTTTAATACAAAAAAAATAAATAAAAGAAATTTTTCTAATCTTGGAATTTTAGGAAATATTTGTTTAAGTCCTGATGAATCGACTCTTTATGTTTTAGTATTAAAACCTGAACCTTTTTTGAAAACACTTGATTCTGAAACTTTAGAGGAAAAAAAATTATTTCCTGTAAAAGGTGATTTTTTTAGTTTATTAGACGATCCGTGTGATTTATTAACCTTATCACCAGATAATACCCATCTTTTTTTTATGACCTATATAAATGAACCAGAACCTTTTACACCTGTTATAAGTATAATAAATATTGAGAAAGAAAAAACTATAAAAAGATTTTCGATAAAAGATAGTGTAAAACCTATTTTATTGTCATTTAAAAAAGAAAATCCTGTTTTTGCTGCAAATAAATCACTTGAAACATTATTGATAGAAAAAAATTATCTTACTAAAGATAAAATAAAAGAACTTATTCTTGAAATAAAAAAATCTAAAGAAGAGAATATAGTAATTGAAAATTTGATAGAAGTAGAGCAAGAAAACTTAATTATACATCAATCTGAACATGAAGTAATTGCACCTAAAAAAGTAAAACATATAATCATATCAATAGAAGCAAATAAGCATATAAAAGATATTTTATTAGGTGTTTTTTGGCAAAAGACTGAAATAGATTTAACTGAAAATATTGAAGAAAATGAAAGATTAGAAAAAATAGCGAATAATATTAGAATAAAATTAGAATATTATGATTTAGAAATAGTAGAATTTAAAAATTATTTTGAAAATCACTCGTTAGAAACAGTTATTCAAAGAGAATATATTCTACAAACTTTAAGCGAAGAAGAAGCCAAAGACAAAGAGAAAATAGTGTCATCTTTATCAAATTGTTTAAATTGTTCTGCACCCATGTATGGTTCTTGGGATTGTGCTGTTTGTGGTCAATCTTATGAAAAGCCAGAAGATGCAATGAGAAGAAAAGAAGCTTCGTTAGAACCATTAGCTAATTTTCAAAAAGGTAATTTTTTTATATTGGATCAAGAAAAAGGAATTTTAATTGAAGTTGATAAATATAAAAATCCAATCTGGTCTATTAGTAAAGATGAAATTGGATTAAAATCATTACAAAAAATCTTTCGTTTAGATAATAGAAATACCATAATTTTAGATAAAGAAAATAGTGCTATTTTTGAGATCAGTTCTAAAGGTCGAGATGTTTGGAAATATGCAATTCAAGAAAATACAAAAATAGAGCATCCTGAAGGCTTTGGTATTATTGATAGTAGTGATCTAATAATTGCTGATACAAATAATCATAGAGTATTGGAAATGGATTTGGATGGAAATATTATTTGGGAATATGGAATAAAAGGTAATAAAGGAGATACTTTTAATTATCTTAGCTATCCAAAAGATATTCAAAAAACTTATGATGGAACCTATTTAATAACTGATAGTGGAAATAATAGAATTATTGAAATAAAAAGAGAATTAAATGCAGAGAAAGGCTTATATGAAATAAGATTAGCATGGAGTTTTACCAAAGAATTAAAAAATCCTATCCAAGCCTATAAAGAATTAGACAATAATATTCTTATTTTAGATCAAGGAAATAAAAGGCTTTTACAAATAGATGAAAAAGGTAATATTTTATTTGAATTTAATACTGAAATACAAAGTGAAAATCATGTTATTAGTAATCCTCAAAGTTTTTTAAGGTTAAAAAATAAAGACCTTTTAATTGTTGGTGATGGAAAAGCAATTGAGATTTTTCAAGAAAAAAATATAGGTAAAATTATTTGGTGTGAAACAATTGAAAATATACAACAAAAAACTAAAATTAAAGTAACAAAAGCAGATGTAAAAATAGCAAAAATGAAGTTTGAAAAAACTAAATATAAGGGTAAATTTGGTAAATCTAAATATAAAGAGATTTTAGAAAAAATTGAATCAAAGTTAAAATCTTTTGGTGAACGATATTATATGAGAAAATATGGTAAAAAATCGTTTAGTGAATTAAATAATGAAGAAAGAACTAAAGAAAAAAGAATGGTTGTTAATGTTAATCATTATATAAAAAAATATGGACAAAAAAATCCTGAAGATGATGATATGTATGTTATTGAAGATGATAAAAATAAAAAAATAGTAAAATCAAATCATTATATGAGAAAAGCTAATGAAGTTGATGATGAAATAGAAACAGAAGAAAATAATAAAAATAAAGTTAAATTAGTCAATGCAAATCATTATATGAATAAAAATAATGATGTTAATGAAGAAGAATTATTAGATGAAAATAATAAAAACAAAGTTAAATTAGTTAATGCAGCTCATTACATGAATAAAA
>JBBTGK010000221.1:0-18582 GCA_038060635.1 Cyanobacteriota bacterium
TACCTGATTTTTATTTAAAAGGGTTGCATAAAATTAGTATTTTAGATGAAGATGATAAAAGGACAGATGCAAAGATAAGAATTGGTGATCCAGAAATACCAAAAGTTAGTTTATCGCCTAGTATTGAAGAAGTAAAAATTATAAAAGTTAAAGATATTTTTTATGATAAAGATAGTAAAGAATGGGCTTTTAATGTGGCTCATGAAGATGATGGAAAAGATAAATTAGAAGATTTTTTGAAAACATGGAAAAATTTACCAAATACAGGAATAAACCTAAAAATAAAAGGTAAGAATTTTATGATGTTTTATAAGTTTGCCTATAGCAAAATTGACGGAAAATTTGGATTTTGCCACAGTACTGCAATTAGTAAAGATGCTAATGGTAATGTGGTTTGGGAGGCTATTATTCATATCCCAGATATAAAAGATTTTAATACTAAAACAAAGCATACTATTTCATACTCAACTCCTTTTGGGACTGCTATTAGGAGTTTTTAAGATGAGAAGATTAAAATTACTTAGTTTAGTTTTTTTTATTGGTATTTTTAGTTGCCAAATCTATATTCCAACAATAACAACAAAATCAAATTTAGAAAAATGGGATATTGATTATACTCAACTTAAATATGAAATTAATGATATGGCTATAGATAGTGAAGGTAATTTATATGTAACTACATTTAAAAAATTATTAGCAGGATTAGGTATTGCATATGAAAAAGGTACTATTTTAGATGAGAAAATATTTAAAATTACTCCTGAAGGTAAAATATCGGAGTTTATTATTTATGATGAAAATAATAAACCTGTTAATATTTTCCCAAGACTTAAAGGTCAAACAAAAGATTCTGTGTCTTTTACTCCATATTATAATTATATGAATTTTATAATAAAAAATGATTATTTATATACTTCTTACCAATATTTTTATACTTCTGGTGAAAAAGGTTTTTTAAAACTTGATATAAAAAATAATGTATTAAGAAAATATCCACAAGAAAATATCGAAGAAAAGTTTTTTGTGGATAATAATGACGAAATTGTATATAAATATTTTGAAAATAACTATATAAAAATAACTGATGTGAATAAAACAGAAATTATACCAAATTTCTATGAAAAACAGCCTATATACACAAATAATAAAAATGAAACATTTAAGCTAGATAATAAAGGCAAAGCAGAAAAATTATTTATTAATTCAATAAATGATGATATTTTAGGACTAAAACTTAAAGTTAAAATTTTCAATACAGATAAAAAAGGTAATATTTTTTTTATTGCTTCCAAATTTAAAGAATCAGATAGGTACTATGGTAGTCCTTTTAGTACACCTATTTTAGAAAATAATTACCTATATAAAATAGACTCCAATAATAAATTATATTTATTATATTATTTTTATAATAAAAATGAAAATTATTTAAAGATTGATGTTGATTATATGTGTTTAGATGAGGAAAAACAAGTTTTGTATTTTTCATCTAAAAATGAAAAAAGTATTTATAAAATAAAATTATAGTTTTGAGGTGTTTGTTATGTTTAAATTAAAAAATTTGACTTTAGTTGCTGTATTACTATTATTTTCTTGTAATATTAAAAATATAAATTCATCTACTAACTATTCTAACTTAGAAAATAAAAATATTAATAATGCACAATATAAAAAAAGTATTTTTGAGGCTTTTCAAAATAAGTATAAAAATAAACCGAAATATAATGGTGATATAGATATAAAAATAAATACGGGTTTATTAAATCAAAATAATAATGACAAAAAAGTTTTTTCAGTAGCTTCTTATAATTTTGATATAAAAAATGTTCCCCAAGGAAATATTATTTTTCAGGAATCTTATGTAATGGAAAACAATAAACTTTTTGAACTAGAAAAACAATTTAAAATTAATGATACTTCGAAAAAATATACTCTTTATATAAAAAGAGGTGATGATAATGATAAAAATGATAAAGTTATTGGCAATATAAATATAAATACATCTGAGATATTAAAAAATAAGGATTTTAAATGTAATGATGAATTTATAGAAGAATCAATATTATTAAATTCTAATAATAAAATGTTAATAAAATTACAAGGTAAAAAGAAAAGTATTTTTACTATTATGATTATTGAAGGTAGTAAATCTCAATATTTAAGAAAAAAAAATCTTTTAGGGAATCATGAAACAAATGAAAAACATTTAAAATCAAATGATATTAATATTTTTGATCCAAATGATAAAAATTCAATTTCAAATCTTGATGTTTATTCAGGAGATATCAAAAATGGAAATAATATAACTTCCTCAATTTCTGTAAATGATAAAGATAATTTACAGTTTGAATCTGGAAAGATTTTGATTAAATTTAAAGATATTTCTTTTTTAGAAACTTTTAAAACTCTTTATGGAGCAGAAATTGAAGAAAAATTAGATGATGTATATAAAATGAAACTGAATCTTGATAAAGCACCAATAAATAACTTAGATTCATTAATAAAAAAATACAATGAATTAACTTTTGAAAGCATAAACTCTGCATCTTTTTCATCATTAGCTTCATTAAAAACATTTGCTATTTTATTTGATTTTGTTACAAAATATAAAAATTCAGTTGATTTTATTGAATTAAACTCTAGTTTTGAATCTCAAGAACCTCCTCCTCCTGTTAGAGCAAACGATTTGGGAGATGATCCACGCTATTTACCCTATTATGATTATTATGATATAGCTAATCCTAAACCTAAAGAACCTAATAGAATTGGAGACAATTTATGGTTAAGAAAAATGAGAATTCTTGAATCTTGGAATTATTCGGTTGGTTCAAATATTTTAGCAGCTCATATTGATAATTCATTTAAAAACCCTGATCCAATAACAAATCCAGAAATACCACCTACTAGAATTTTTCTTAATGGTATGAATAATATGCTAGATTTTGGTATTTCGGATTATTGTTATCCTTCAAATTATCATGGACAAGCTTGTATTCAAATTGCTTATGGTGAAAAAGACAACTATTTAAGTTCAGTTGGAATATCACCAAATACAAAAGTTATGCCAATTAGCTATCTTCCTCCAAATTCTAATAGTTCTGACTCTGGAAGACAATTTAATATGGCTAAAGGTTTTGATATTGCCATAAAAAGTAAAGTAGATTTAATAAGTTTTGCAAGTAATGCAAATATGTTTGGTTGGGGTATTTTTCTTAATACTGATGTTAGTGATGATTATATTTATGGAATACTTGGTTCAAATACAATGATTGGTAAGATAATAGAAGCTTCAAAAAATAATATCCCTGTTATATTAGCAGCAGGTAATAATTCTTCTAATACAAATTTTTATTCTCCTGCTATTTTGTCAGAAAGAAGCCCAAATGACGGAATTATTGTAGTTGGTGGAGTAAAAGAAATTACTGATGTTAAATCAAATCGTTTTGGATTATTAGAATCTTTTTATCTTGATGATACTCATATAAATGGTAGTGGTTCAAATTATGGAACTAATGTTGTCTGGGCTTATTGGGATAATGTTTATACAGCAAGATATAGACCTGATTCTCAAAGAGAGATTGAACCAAAAACAAATTTAAGAACTGGTGCTTGTACAGTCAATAATTCATCAGTAATACCAAAAGGTTTTACCAAAGTAGGTAATGATTTTAGTATTGCCCAAAGCTTTGGTGGTACAAGCAGTAGTAGTCCTCAAGTTGCAGGAATAGTAGCATTAATGAAATCAAGAAATAAAGATTTAAAAAATTATGAAATAGAAACAATAATAAGAGATACATCAAAAGAAAATGTATCTAAACATATTTTAATGCAATCAGATGTAAAACTTGTCGATGCACTTGGAGCAGTAGAACAAGCTATAAAAATGAGAAAAAATGAACCAAAAGATCCTGATAGTTTTTTACCTGGAGATGGTTATGTATATACAGGAAATAATTTTTATAATGAAGAAAATGCTCAAGAAGCTTATTTTTTAGATGAAAAAATAAAAGCTAAAATATTTTATACAAATTATTTAAGTAGAGAAAAAAGATTGGCTATAACTAATAAAGTTTTGAGAATAAGAGCATGGGATAAAGGTTTTATTACGAATAATGTTATAAATAATGAACTTGAGATTTTGTCTTTTGAAGAAGTTAATTTATTTCCTAGAATGACAAATTTAATCTGTAAAGCTTGTGTTTCAGATCCTTTAAAACTTAGAGAAAATGCTTTAATAACTATTAAAGGAAGTGATTTACTTCCTCCTGTTAATACTTTAGGTAAAATTATTTTTAAAAATACATTATCTGGAACAGATTTTATTTTAAATTTAAATGAAAGTACTTCTCCATATATATCACCTGTTGGAACAGAAATATCATTTTATCTTGAAACTGATAAAGCAAAATCATCTGATGGGAAAACTTTGTCTAATGATATTTTATCAAGTTCTGGATTAAGTAGTTATTTTCTTCTTTTTGAGGGATTTGATAAATCGGCTGTAATACCAGATATTAATAACCCGAATGCATATACTATTCAAAAAGACAGTAAACTTTCTACTACTTCATCATCTGTGGAAAATGTAAATATAGTAAGAAACTTACCAAACTCACCAGCAGATTTAATACCTGGAGGAAAAGTAGCAATACCAACAAATGATACATTAAAACAAAAAATGGAAAAAGGTTTGGTTAGAGTTCTTATAGGTGGAGTAAAATTAAATTTATTAGAAATAATCCAAAACTATGCAATATATGGTATCCCAGATAATATTTTAAATGATCCTGAATTAATAGGAACTATAAAAAATGGTCTTTTAGATGTAATAATAACAAATGGTATTCCAAATAGTATAAATCCAAATGGAGACCCATTAATAGTTTTAAAAGAAGCACTAAAAATAGTAGCAGTAACAATAGGCTTAAATCCAACATACCCAGATGGCTATCCTCCTGAAAATAAATACCCATGGATAGAATTGAATAAAGCAATACCTGTAAGAAAAGGAGAAATACACAATATACCTCTTTTAAATTTAGATTCAACACCAACAGTATCAGGTAAAAATGTAAATTTTATATTAAAATCCTATGATTCATCAAAAATAACAGTAGAAATACCACAAAATGCACAGTATGGAATCCAAGATATAAATATTTCTGCCGCTAATGGTTTAAATTATTTAATTAAAGATGCTATAAATGTAATAGACGAAAAAACAACAGTTGTAAATAATGTATCAACAGTAAAAGATAGTAATGGAAATAATGTTCCAGTAGTAGGAGTAAATACCCAAATGCCTGTTGTTCCAGAAGATAGAGTTGCCATTTCTGTAACACAATTACTATCTAAAGATTTAAGTAATACAGTAATGTATATAGCAGGAAGAAGATTAACATTTTTAGAACTTGTGCAAAATTATGCTATTTATGGTATTCCAAGTGATATTTTGACAAATAACGATGCACAAAATAATATAAAAGGAACATTACAAGATTTAATTATAAAAAATAATTTAGGAGAAACAGTACAAAGTTTTAAAGATGCATTAAAAATAGTAGCTCAAGCAATAGGTTTGAATCCTAAATATCCTGATGGTACAGCTCCTATTAACCAAGTACCTTTTTTAGAAAATAATCCTGCGAATGATGGAAATAAAAGAAAAGGAATAAGAAGAGGTAATAAATTTGCTGTAACAATAAGAGGCTTAAAAGATAATAAACCAGTTCAAGCAGGTACAAACATAAGCGGTAGATTAACAATTACAGAAAGAAATGGAGAATATGTAGTAATTCAAGTTCCTTATGATGCAACACTAGGAGTTCAAAATGTTTGGGTTCATGAAAGTAATAGTGCTAGTGGTGAAGATGTTACTTTTAATAATGGAATTGATGTTTTAAGAAGAGATGATATTGTTTCTGATACTGGAAGAGATGGAAACCAAGAAATATATATCATGAAACCAGATGGTAGTAATCAAACCAGAGTAACAAACCATCAAAGTACATATAATTATGCACCAGATTGGAATCCAAATAAAACTCAAATTCAATATAGAGAACTAAATTCAAATGATTATATTGATATTTGTGTAATAAATCCAGACGGCTCTGGCTATCAAAATCTAACAAATACACCAAATATAGATGAATATAGCGTTTCTTATTCTTCTGATAGTACAAAATTTAGTTATACTTCAATGCAAACAGGAAACGAAGATATTTGGACAATGAATACTGATGGAAGTAACAAAACAAATCTTACTGCAAGTTCTACAAGTGATGATTATAGAGCTAATTGGTCTCCAGATGGAACAAAAATAGCTTTTGTATCTGACAGAGATGGAACACCAGAAATTTATGTAATGAATGCCGATGGAAGTAATCAAACAAGAATAACATCAGGTGCTTATGATAATGATGAGCCAAAATGGACACGAGATGGTAAAAAAATATTATATGTAACAGAAACAAAAGCAGATGGAACAGATCAACTTTGGTTAATGAATCCAGATGGAACAGGAAAAGAACAATTAACTTTTGAAGATGATTTTGAACCTCATTTTTCACCAGATGGAACAAAAGTAGCTTACCAAAGATGGATAAATAGTAATAATATAGAATCAAGAGTTGCAGATATTGTTAGTAGAAATATAACAAATCTTACAAATAATGGTTCAAGAAATCTAACAAGTGGTTGGTTAGTAGATGGAAGTAAAATATTATTTACATCAAGAATAACAGGTGGAAATGAGATATATACAATAAAACCAGATGGAACAGATTTATTTAGGTTAACATACAATAATTTTAGTGATTATAATTCAGATGGTTCAGCTCCAAGTTATCCTTTTGGTATTCAAAGTATAAAAATGGATAAAAACAAAAAAATTGCTAAAAAAATAAAGCATAGAGACCCAAGATTGAGCAAACCTAAAAGAAAAAAATAATTTCTAATTATATATTCTGAACTATGGGTTATGAAAACTAACTCATAGTTCTTTTTTTATAGCAGTTTTTAACAAAAAAAAGCTTATCAAATCAAAAGTTACGTAAAACAGTTCACGTAACTCAAACCCTGTGTTTATGGTAAATATTTAATAATTGCTTAATATATTTAACAGTCTATTAATGTTTAATAAAAGACGTTTTGATGAATAAAAAATATTTATAATACAAAAATGTATAGTAAATTCTCTATCTAATTCTAATTTTAGTATTTTTAATTACACCTTCATCACTTAGCATTTTAGCTAGTTCGGGATTATTTAAAACATCTGCTACATTTACTTCTTTTCCATCAAGAGTCATTTTTTGATTTATAAGTCTTACACCATGACTATAATCTGCATAAGTATCTTCATGAATAGTACTTAAAGGTTGAATAGCTTTTCCATTTTGTTGATGCCATCCATAAATAGCAACTTTTTTAGGATTTGAATCTAATAAATTAGTTATAACTAAATCTTTTTGATGACCTGAAGTTATTTCGCCTAAATTATAACCTTTTGATATTCGTTGATTTTCTACCATTGCATTATGTTTTTGATAATACTCACTAGACATCATTGTAGAACCTGCTGGAAGTGGTTGTGGAGTTAGTTTAACTGTAGAGTTTTTATAAATATCATTAACTAATTTTTTTGTTGGTAACATTGTTCCTGTTTTATTAGCTATTTTTTGAGCTGTCATAGGATCCATAGGAATTCTTATAAAATTATCATTTGAACCAATCGAAACATAATCAGGTAAAATTTTTATTTTCCCCGTATGATTTTGCCCTAAAGAATCCGTACTAGAAAGAGTTATTTCCTTAAAATTTCTTGCAAAATCAGGTACATTACCAGTTAAAACCTCATTTAAAATCATTTTTTCTCTTTGGTCTCTTGGTAAACCTTTAGTATTTTCTATAAATTGAGAACCAGTTAAAGCATTTGCATTTCTAGGTGGTAAATTTAAAAAAGTTGAATTAGTTTTATTAGAAAAAACATTTGCTATTTTTATATTAGAAGCAATACTAGGAATTTGATTTTTAAGAGTATCTCCTAAACCTTTAAGAGAAAGAGGTTTAAGATTTATTTGACTATCAATAATTGAAATATTAGAAATGCTATTTTTTGAAACACTTAAGTTTTTTTGAATAAAATTATCATTTTTAGAAATATTACTTATGGTTTTTTCTGGTTTTATTTCAGAAATACTTTTTTTCTTAGGCTTAAATAACTCATCAGGAGGTATAAGAGAAAAATCGGCTATTTTAGTATTCATAAAAAACCTAGATATAATGATACTTGTGTTATAGAACAAAAAAATAAAAGATTACTTAAAGTTTTGGTTAAATATTTTTAGAAAAAAAATCCCCCTAATAAATAGGAGGATTTCTTATTAAGATTTTATCTTCTAACTGGATTTACTGAAGATGATTCTTCTTGTTTTGGTTCATTATATTTTAAGAAATCAAGGCATTTTTTTATACCATCATTATTAATATTTTTTGAACTTAAATACTCAGTTGTTTCATCTTTAGAAAAACATGATCTTATACATTTACCTATTTTTTCATGTTCTTTTTTAAATCTAACATCAGCTAATACTTCAGCAATGTGGAGTCTTTTATTTCTATGTCTTTCAGAAAGCTCTTTATTATCTTCTGTAACAGCTCTTATTATTTGAGGTTTAACTTCTGGTTTTTCACATAAACCACTAAGATCATGTAATTTAAAATCTTTTCTTTTTTCTTTTTCTTTAGTCGGTCTAATTATAGAAGAAATAAAATCATCATCTTTTTCAGATTCTTTAGATTTATTTTTTTCTACTTCTGAATATGATTGTTGAGTTAAAACAGGTCTTTTATCTTCCGCTTTTTTAGAATCAGATTCAGCTTCGTTAGAATTATCTTTTTTAAATTCTACTTTATTATGACCTGGGTTACTTGTATCAGTACCTTTTACTTCATTATCATCATCTTTTTGATCACCTAAACCATTATTTGATTTAACTTTATTGTCATCATCTTTTTCTTTAGATTTATCATGAGAACCTTTTACTTCACCTTCATTGCAATCTTTATCTTTAACTTTTCCATCATCACAATCATCATCTTTATCTTCAACTTTTCCGCCACCTTCTACAGAAACTTCATCTTTAGGTAAAACAACAACTCTTTTCTTTGCTGTATCTGTTCCACCAGCATAATTTCCAATTTTTACATAAATATCATAAGTTCCTGCTTTTAATTTAGATAAGTCTAAATAATTATCTCCATGAGACATAGCTCCTGTTTGTAAAGAACTCCAATACATAACATCTTTAGATAAAAGTCCATTTTGTTGACTTACAGCTTGACCAAAAAGAGCAGCACTTTCGCCTTCTTTTATAATCATGTCTTCCCCGTCAATTCTTTCTATTCTATTGAATTTGGTAAAATCAGGTGCAGTTGTTTTCAAACCATTATCTGCCATATATTTATCAAGAAAAGCTCTTGTATCACCAGATGCAGCCATTTTATCAAGAAAACCAGCTAAATTATAACTACCTGTTTTTTGTTTTTCATTAACTACTACTCTATTCAAATCAACTAGATTATTTCTTCCTGTCATTCCAGTTGTTTCCATATTTTTCATTATTTTTGTGCCTGTATCCATGTTTGTTCCATAAGCAAGTAAGGTTTGTAAAGAAAAAACATTAGATTCAAAATCATAACTTCTTTTATTTAAAATATCTTTAGCAAATGTATAATAACTATCTAATTTTTGGTTTGAACCCATTACAGTATCAGTAACATTTAAAAATCTTCTTAGATCATCATAATCACCTTTTTCTACTATTTCTGCAGCTGTATCTAAATAAGCATTAACATTATCACCTCTTTGAGCCACTCTAGCAGCTTGACCTAAAAGCTTTGATAAATCAGCTCCATAAACGCCTACTTTATTTTTTGCAGTAATATTTGGATCATTTGAAGTTGTTCTGGTATATAAAAGGTCATCAGTATTTCCTGATACTAAATCAACTAAATTTTCTAGTTTTGCTTTATCTGCCCCATTTGTTTGGAGTCTATTTAAAGTGTATTGATCTACTGCATTTAATTGAACTTTAGAACTTGAGCTTGAAGAGTTTAATAAGTTTGAAAGATTGTCTAAAGCACCACCTAATTGAGATGAAGCTTGATTATTTTGTTGTATTTGATTATTATTTTTTGCAACTGTATTATTAAACTGCTGTTGTAAAATTTGGTTTGTTACAAGGTTGTTTGCATAATTTATAGATGCAGAATTTCCAAAAGACATATTAACTCCTAATAAAACAAAAATTTAGAAATGTTATTACATAATTATACAAATAAGATAATAAAAATTTATGTTTTTAACAATCATTTAATTTAAATTATTTATTTAGATAATAAAGTTTATATATTTATTTCTATTTTTTGTTGTTAAAATTTTATAATCAATTAAAAAAATAGAGTTAGGTAATTTATGAAAGCCGCAATAATAATGAAGTATGGAAATGCTGATTGTATAGAGTACAAAGAAATTCCTGATCCAAAAATTGGAGATAATGAAGTTCTTTTAAAAGTTTATGCAGCATCTATAAATCCTGTAGATTGGAAAGTAAGAAATGGTAAATTTAAAATAATAACAGGATATAAATTTCCTAAAGTTCTGGGTTTTGAGTGTGCTGGAGAGATTTTAGAATTAGGTAAAAATGTAACTGATTTTAAAAAAGGAGATAGAGTAATAGGAGCTACTTTTAAAGGTTGTTATTCTGAACTTGCTGTAATAAAAAAAAATAAGCTTGTTAAAATGCCAGATAATCTTAGTTATAAAGATGCTTCAACAATTCCTATTGCCTGTATGACAGCTTATTTTTCTTTATTAGATTTAGGTAAATTAAAAAAAGGTCAAAAAGTTTTAATAAATGGAGCATCTGGTGGTGTTGGGTTATATGCGGTACAAATTGCTCATATAATTGGGGCTGAAGTTACAGGTATTTGTAGTGAGAAAAACTTTGATTTGGTTAGATCTTTTGGAAAAATAAAACTGATTGATTATCATAAAACTGATTTTACAACTCAAAATGAAAAATATAATGTTATTTTTGATGTTGTTAATACACTTAGTTTTGAAAAATGTAAAAAATCATTAGAAAAAAAAGGTACTTTAATTGGAACAGATATTAGTTCAAGAATTTTGAAAGATATTGCATTATCTTTATTTTCATGTAAAAAAACTAAAATTATAAATAATAATCCTAAACCTATAGATGTTCAAAATATTCTCTCTTATTTTGAAAAAGGTAAATTAAAAGCGGTTATAGATAAAGAATTTCCTTTGGAACAAGCATGTGAAGCTCATAAATATAGCGAATCTGGAAGAGCAAAAGGGAAAATAATTTTAGTTCCATAATAAATTAATATTTCTATATATTAACAAAAAAACTTCCTTAATCATTAAAAATGGTGTATATTTTCGACTGTATAATCCTAAATAATCAGGTACTGTAATGGATAATAAATTAACTAAAGAAAAAATAAAAGATGCAATCAATTTCCACATGGAATCTAATTTTGCAAAAGAATTAGAATTAGGAACAAAACTAGATATTTATAATAGTTTTGTTTTTGCAATAAGAGATTTATTGATAAAAAAGTGGATAAAATCTAAAAAATCATACAATATTGAGAATTCTAAAACAGTTTCTTATATGTCAATGGAATTTCTTATGGGTAGAGCATTATCAAATGCAATTATAAATTTAGATATTTTTGAAGAATGTAAAGAAGCCCTTTTAGAACTTGGAGTAAGAATAGAAGAAATTGAAGATCTCGAACTTGATGCAGGTTTAGGTAATGGTGGTTTAGGAAGATTGGCAGCTTGTTTTTTAGATTCTTTAACAACTTTAGAATATCCAGCTTTTGGATATGGAATAAGATATGAATATGGTATTTTTGAACAAAAAATTCAAGATGGTTATCAAAACGAAACACCTGATAATTGGCTAAGATATGGAAATTCTTGGGAATTGCAAAGACCTGAATTTATTTATCTAATACCTTTTTATGGAGAAGTTAAAGTTCTTTTAGATAAAGATGGTTTAATTCGTTATCAATGGCAAGCAACTAAAACTGTTATGGCAATGGCTTATGATTATTTAATTCCTGGTTATAAAAATAACAATATAAATATTCTTAGATTATGGGGAGCAAAATCAACTAGAGAATTTGATTTTGACGATTTTAATAAAGGTGATTATATTGGAGCGGTAGAACAAAAAGCAGAAACAGAAAATATTTCTAAAGTATTATATCCTAATGATATGTTTAATAAAGGAAAAGAACTTAGATTAAAACAAGAATTTTTCTTTTCTTCAGCTTCTTTACAAGATATTATAAGAAGATATAAAGATAGAAGTGGAACACATCATTTTAGATATTTTGCTGAAAGAAATTCAATCCAATTAAATGATACTCATCCTGTAATCGCAATTCCTGAATTAATGCGATTGTTATTAGATATTGAAGGTTTAAGTTGGGAAAAAGCATGGGAACTAGTAAATAATGTTTTTTCATATACTAATCATACTGTTATGCCTGAAGCTCTTGAAAAATGGCCTTTAGAAATGATGTCTGAAATTTTACCTAGACATTTACAAATTATTTTTGAAATAGATAGAAGATTCAAAAAATTAGTTTCTGAAAAATACCCAAATAATCAAAGTAAAATAGATCAAATGTGTATTATCAAAGATGGAACAGTTAGAATGGCAAATTTAGCTATAATTGCTTGTTCTGTTACTAATGGTGTTGCAGAATTACATACCAGAATTTTAAAAGAAGATATTTTTAGAGATTTTTATGAGCTTTTTCCAGAAAAATTTCAAAATAAAACAAATGGAATTACTCAAAGAAGATGGCTTTTAAAATGTAATACTAGATTATCTGAACTAATAACTAGTAAAATAGGTAATTCTTGGGTTAAAAATCTTAGTGAATTGAAAAAAATAGAAGTATATGCGGAAGATGCTGATTTTAGAGAGCAATGGTTTAAAATAAAAAAATATAATAAAGAGCAATTTGCAGAATATGTAAAAAAATCTATGGATATTGATGTTAATATAAATTCTATTTTTGATTGTCAAATAAAAAGAATACATGAATACAAAAGACAATTATTGAATGTTTTGAATATAATTAACATGTATTTGGAAATAAAAGATCATCCTCATGCACATCCTGTACCTAGAACTTTTATACTTTCAGGAAAAGCAGCACCTTCATATTTTATGGCTAAATTAATAATAAAATTAGCAAATAGTGTTGCTGATATAGTAAATCATGATAAAGAAGTTGGAGATAAAATGAAAGTTTTATTTTTACCTAATTATCGTGTTTCTTTAGCTGAATTAATAATTCCAGCCGCTGATTTATCAGAACAAATATCTACAGCAGGTATGGAAGCCTCTGGAACAGGAAATATGAAGTTCTCTTTAAATGGTGCTTTAACAATAGGAACTTTAGATGGAGCGAATGTAGAAATAGGTGAAGAAGTTGGAAGTGATAATATATTTATTTTTGGTCTAAAAGATAATGAAATAAATGAATTGAAAAAAACATATAATCCTATTGATATTTATAATAAAAATAAAAAAATTAGTAGAATTCTTAGTCTTATTTCTGAAGGCTTTTTCTGTAGAAAAGAACCTGCTTTATTTAAACCAATAATAGATTCTTTATTATTTCAAGGGGATAAATTCTTTTTATTAGCAGATTTTGATTCTTATATAGAATGTCAGAAAAAAGTTAGTCATGAGTATAAAGATCATGATACTTGGATAAAAAAATCTATAATTAATGTAGCAAATATGGGTAAATTTTCTAGTGATAGAACAATAGAAGAATATGCAAAGGATATTTGGCATTTAGATAAGGTTTTTGTTAAATAACAAACTAAATATTAGTTTTTATAAAGTTGCCATTGTACCAAATTTTTTTAGGTACAATGGCAACTTTTACTGATTATAATTGTGATATAATGGCAATGTGTCAGAGGTAGAGATGTTGTGCGACAGCATAAAAGATAGTTTTAAAATATAGCCTCTAAATAAATGATAAAGAAAATACTCTTAAATATAGAAAAAGAACCTTATAGAGTTATTGAATTAAAATTGTTATTAAACAAAGGATATCTTTTTGAAATAAAAGAAAGCTATATAAAAGGGAAAAATATAAATAAAAAAATCTTAGAATTTAATAGTTCTGATTTAGCTGAAAAATTTTACGAAGATAAATTAAATGAACTAAAAAAGATGAATTTTTTTACTACTGAATTAAGTTACTTAAAATCATTAAAAATAACTAAAAAAATGGACTTTATTTTAATTGAAGATATTGATTATGGAATATACTATACTTCAAAATATATACCTGATCTTAATCTATGGATTTTAATTACTTTAAAAGATTTTGAAGAAGATGATATCGAAAATATAAATAAAAAATTAAACTATCTTTTTAGTAATAGTTTTGATCTAAAAATAGAATTAGTAAAAGGTTTTTTTAAAACACATAAAAAATGGGTTAATGAAACTGCTGTTACTGTAATTAATAATTCAAATGGGAACAAATTAAATGAAAGTTTTGATAATTATATTTATAATTTAAAATCTAAAAAACCTAATTTTATGAAATATTTCAAAGATGAAAATGAAGCCCTTAGTTTTTATAAAGATTTACAATTAAGCGATATTGAAGAAAATAAAAAACTTATAGAAGAACAATCATTAATAAATAAAGCTAAGAAAATAAAGGATAAATTATTAGTTTGGGATAAATATATGAAATTAGAAACAATAATTATTTTTAATGATAAAGATTATGATGAATTTGGTGATATAGGATTTAGCTATGATTATGAATATAGCACACATGGTTTAATTTTAACAACAAAAAATGGTAAATTTAATGATCATTACCCAACAGGAATAGTTTTTTAGATTATTAGTTTTTATTATAAAATATAATTAAAAGTAATATAATTAAGGAGTATATTTGAGTTTTAGAAGTAATTGAAATTAAGAAAATAAATGCCGATCGCACAACACAGCACACAGGACAGGCATACCAAGAAATATAGGTAAAAATCGAAATAGGTAGCCCAGTCCTGTGTGCTACGCCGTTTTGCAAAATTCTATAAAATAAATTAAAAAAATTTGAAAAATTATGTTATTATTAGCCTGTTATTTAAAGGTTTTAGAAAAAAATGAAAATTCCACATCTTGTTCAATATCAAGGTTCTAAAAGAAATATAGCAAGTGAAATAATTAAATGCTTTCCTGAAAAATTTTCACGGTTAATAGAGCCATTTGCAGGAACAGCAGCAATTTCAATCGCAACAGCAAAAATTAATTCTGAAAGTACTTTTATTTTAAATGATCTTAATAAACCTTTAGCTAAATTATTGAAATTAATTATTTCCAATCCTGAATATGTTTTTAATGAATATGAAAAAATATGGAATGAGCAACACAATGAAAGTCTTGAACATTATTATCAAATAAGGGAAAAATTTAATAGAGAAAAGGATCCTGTATTATTCTTATATTTACTAGCTAGATGTGTTAAGGGTGCTGTAAGATATAATAGTAACGGATGTTTTAATCAAAGTCCTGATAAAAGAAGGAAAGGTACTAGACCTGAAACTATGAAAAAAAATATTTTAGGAATTTATTCATTATTAAAAGATAGAACACAATTTTATTCAATGGATTATAAAAATATTTTATCTATGGCAAAAAAAGGAGATTTAATATACCTTGATCCTCCCTATCAGGGTGTTTGTGGAGAGAGAGACTCAAGATACTTTGCAGGTATTGAACACAACGAGTTTATTGAAGAAATAAAAAAACTAAATGAAAAAGAAATTGATTTTATAATTAGCTATGATGGTACTTGCGGTAATAAATCTTATGGAAAAAAATTACCAGAAGATTTAGACTTAATACATACTGGATTAAAAGCTGGAAGATCAACTCAAGCAACTCTCCTAGGAAAAAATGAATTTACTATTGAATCTATATATTTATCTAAATTACTTTCACCTCATAATAATTTAATATTACAAACAGCTTGAATATGGAAAAAGATAAAAATATTTTTACAGAAGAATTTCTAAATTATCTAAAATCAATAACTGCAAAGAGAGCTAAAACAGTTATAGATCATATACTTGAGCATGGTTTTATCACTTCTGAAGAATTAAAAGATAATTATAATTATGACCATCCACCAAGAGCCGTACGGGATGTAAGAGAGTTAGGAATACCTATCGAAACCTTTAGGGTAAAAGACAAAAAAGGGAGATCTATTGGTGCTTATAAATTTGGAAACCCTGATAAACTAATGGTAAGTAAATCTTCAGGTAGAACGATATTATCAAAAGAACTTAAAGATCATTTAATTAATAAACATGGTAGCCAATGCTTCATTTATTTAGAGGCAATGAATGAAAATGATTTACAAATAGACCATAGAATACCATATGAAGTTATAGGAGAAAGCTCTAAAACTCTTAATCCTGATGATTTTATGCTGTTATCTGGCTCTGCAAACAGAGCAAAATCTTGGTCATGTGAGCATTGTAAAAATTGCCTCGAATTAAAAAAACTAGAGGTTTGTAGAAATTGTTATTGGGCTTTTCCAGAAAATTATCAACATATAGCAATGAACGATATTAGACGAGTTGATATTTTATGGAAGGGAGAAGAAATTTCTCAATATAATAAATTTAAACAATTATCAGATAAAGAAAAAATTTCAGTTCAGGATTTAATTAAGAAAATTATTAATAAACTAGAATAAAATAACTTCGCACAACAAGCTTTATGTAAAAAAATACAAAGAATCGGTAATATTTATAATTGAAAATTATTTATAGTAACTATGTTATTCTGGAAATTTGTGGTTAAATAAATCCCAGAGTACTGGTCTCCTGTTTGTATTAACAGCGGCTCTGCTTCATGGTTAACAAAATTTCATTTTGTTAACCATGAAGCAGAGCTTCGTGGTATTCTTAATAAAATAAAAATAAAACAATTATCAAATAATTATAAATTAGGAATAATTTTAAATTAATGGAATATTCAGAAGTAGAACAAAAAATAAAAGAAGTAGAAGGATACCTAGTAGAAGGTGAAGATAGGGTTTTATTTGAAAAAGCTAAAAATTTACCTGATTATTCTACAATAATAGAAATAGGTTCTTTTAAAGGTAAATCTAGCGTTGCTATGGGATATGCTTGTGAAGGAACAAATAAACTAATTTATTGTATAGATCCTTGGATAGCTGAAACTTATTTTGAAGGAACTAAACATGAAAAAGAAGATATTTATAATATTTTCTTAAAAAATAGAAATGATAATAATTTACAAGATTATCTTATTGATATAAAAGATTATTCTACTGTAATAATGCCTAATTGGAAAGAAATATATAAAAAACCAGCTGATTTAGTTTTTATTGATGGAGATCATTCTTTTAAAGGTGTTACTAATGATTTTATTGTCGCTTACCCACATGTAAAAGAGGGTGGAATGATGATTTTTCAAGATGTAGCAACTTATTTTGAAGGATGTGAAGATTTTTGGTATAATATAGGTTCAAAAAAACTTATAAATCATAGTTATTTTCATTCTTTGGCAATGGGAATAAAACCCTTTTTTAAAGATACTTTAGAATATAAAGCTATAGAAGATTTTATAAAACAAAAAAATTATACAATTGCTAGTCAATTATTAAAAGCTTTATCATTTGATTATCCTTATTCTATCGAATTAAAAATTATAGACTCTATAAATGATTATAATAATAATAGTTTTTCTGAAAGTAAGTATAAATTAATTAAAATATTGGAAGAAAATACTAATAATTTACCTCTTATTTATGAAATATATAATTCTTTTTTTGGTGTTGATGAAACATATAATTATCTAACTAATATTATAAATATTGACAAAAAAATAGAATCTAAAAGCTTAGAAATAAAAGAAAATAATATTATTTTAGATATATTAAAGAAAAATAATGAATATTTGTTTTCTTGTGTTGTAATAAATGAAGAATTAAATATAGATTACTTAAAAAGAACTATAAAAAATATTCTAACTCAAAAATACTATTCTTCTATAGAAATTATTGTTTTAAACAATGAAAAAATACATCATAGTTTTTTAACTTCATTAGAAAAAGAAAATAATATACAAATAATCTCTTTTAATGAAAATTCAAAAGTAGAAAATTATAATAAAGCTTTAAAAATGGCTAAAGGAAAATATCTAAAAATATTTACTGTTTATGAGATTATTAAAAATGATTTTTTTGAAAAAATTCTTTCAGATTTTACTATAAATCAAGATTCTTCTGTTATTTATTACGATTTTTTTTATTGTGATAAAACAGTTGATGATTTGCCATATAATAACTATAAAATAAACTCTACTGATGTAACTCTAATACCAGAAATAACTGATATAAAATTATCAAATCAAGAAAAATGTTCTACGAGCCCGTAAATTAGTAATTAAGGCC
>JBBTGK010000222.1:0-11135 GCA_038060635.1 Cyanobacteriota bacterium
GAAAAGTAAGAGCTGAAGTTATTATAAGCGATAATCAGATTTTTCACCCTTTTATAGAAGAATCTGATTATACATTAGTTTTTCATAAATTTAGAATAAATGATGCAAAAAAAATATCAAATTCCTCTTCTGTAATTTTTCTAAAAGATTTTTCTCAATCATTAGATACAAAAACTTTTTTTGTTGATACAGAAAAACTACAAGATAAAAATAAAGTTAATATTTCTTCAAATATAATAATGATAGGTGCTTTATTAAGCCAGATAGAAAATGAAATAACAATAGACGATAAAAGTATAAATGAAGCCTTAAAGCAAGAATTAATACATAAACCTTTTAGCACTGTTACACAAAATTTTAAAGCTTATAAACAAGGTAGAAGTTTTAAATTGTAATTTTGTATAATTAATTATGTAATATATTTAGATTTCAGCTTATAATTATAAAAATAGTTTTTAATTTTGTTGTATATAAAGATTTATGATTAATATAATATTATCAGGTGGTTCAGGAACAAGACTTTGGCCACTAAGCAGAAAACTCGAACCTAAACAGTTTTATAGACTGATGAATAAACGTTCTTTATTTCAAGAAACTGCCCTAAGAAATAAAAAAATTTCTTCTAAACAAATTATTGTTATGAATAATGAAAATTTATTCCTTGCACAAGATCAATTAGATGAAATTGGAATAAAAAATGTTGATTTTATTATTGAATCTATTGCAAAAAATACCGCACCTGCAATAGCTATTTCATGCTTTTCATTAGATCCGAACGATATAGTTTTTGTAACTCCATCTGATCATGCCATAAAAAAACAAAAAGAATATGAAACTCTTTTACAAGAGGCAAAAAAATTAGCAGAAGATGGTTTTATTGTAACATTAGGAATTAAACCTTTTTATCCAGAAACAGGGTTTGGTTATATTGAATACAAAGAACAAGATGTAATAAAATTTCATGAAAAACCATCTATAGAAATTGCTGAAGATTATTTAAAAAAAGATAATTATTATTGGAATAGTGGTATTTATATTTTTAAAGTAAGTGTTTTATTAGAAGAACTAGAAAAATATGCAAAAGATATATTTTTACTTAGTAAAAAAGCTTATGAAAATAGTATTAAAGATGATCCTATTAGAGCTTTAAAAATATTAGAAAAATATATGGTAGAAATACCAGAAAATAGCATTGATTTTGCTCTTATTGAAAAAACAAAAAAAATAAAAGTTCTTTATGCGGATATAAATTGGTCTGATCTTGGTACTTTTGATGCGTTATATGAAATGTTACCTAAAGACGAAAATAATACCACTCTAATTGAAGGTTTTAGCTCTCTTTCAACTACAAATATTAGTCAAGATCGAGCTAATATAACTGTTGATTCAAAAAATAATCTTATTTTTTCTACAAATAGAACTATAGTTGCTGTTGATGTCGAAAATATAATAATTGTAGATACTCCAGATGCATTATTAGTTACAAAAAAAGGTAGTTCTCAAAAAGTCAGAGAAGTTGTTGATAAATTAAAATTAGAAGATTCATCACTTCATAATATACATTTAACAGCACATAGACCTTGGGGAACTTATACCATTTTAGAAGAAAATAATAATTATAAAATTAAAAGAATTGTAGTAAAATCAGGTAAAAGATTATCTTTACAAATGCACCATCATAGAAGTGAACATTGGATTGTAGTTCAGGGAAGTGCAAAAGTAAGAGGTGGAAATGAAGAAAAAATTATTGGAGTGAATGAATCTTTTTATATTGAAAAAGGGCAAGTTCATAGATTAGAAAATCCAGGGAAAATACCACTAATAATAATTGAAGTTCAAGTTGGTGATTATCTTGGTGAAGATGATATAGTAAGAATTGAAGATGATTTTAAAAGGATAATTTAAGTAATGAAAGAAATAGCTAAAGGTCAAAAAATTCTAATAAGCAATGAAATAACATCTAATAAGCTTTTTGTTTGTTTCAATTGGGATGATTCAAATGCAAGAGGCTATGATATAGATTTAAGTATCATAATGTTGTCAACAACAGGAAAACTTGAAAATGAAGATAATTTCATTTTTTATAATAACCCTTCTACTCCAAATCAATCAGTAAAAATTCATTCTTCTTCTTTTGATGGCTATAAAAAAGCAAGTGAAGTAAATTTAGATAAAATTGCAAATGATATAACAAGAATAATGTTTCTTATAACTATAGATAATGGAGATACAAATAATCAAAGATTTGAAAATGTAAAAAACTTAAAAGCTTCTTTGTGCAATGAAAATAAAACTAGTGTTATAGAATATAAAATTGAAGGATTAACTAAAGAAACTGCAATAATAGCAGTAGAAATATATAAACATAATAATGAATGGAAATATCAATCTACAGGAAGTGGTTTTAATGCAGGATTAGATGCAATACTTGCACAATATGGATCAGATGCAATTCAAGTTCAAGAACCGACTAGTACATCAGTAACAACATCTAATTCTACTACATCTTCTATGCCTGTTGCTTATAATTCAAATACTCAAGTAACATCTTCAAGTACAACAGGCTTTAAAGTAGTTTTTGCATTAGATATATCTTTTTCTATGACAATGATGTTAAGAAATGGAACAATTCAAACTTTTACAGAAAAATTATTAGATTTTTCTAAAAGAAATAATTGTACAGAAATTGATTTTTTCCCTTTTCATGATGAAGCTTTTCATCATCCAAATAAAATTAGCCAATCAAATATTAATAAATTTATTAGCAAGGAAGTTGTTTCAAAATACTTTTTAGGTGAATGTTATTATGAACCTATAATGAAAATGATTGCTTCTAAATATAGTACAGCAGGAAAAGGCTCACAACCAGTTTTAGTTGTATTTCTTACTGATGGAGATTGTGGTGATAAAAATAAAGCTGAAATGATGATAAGAGAATTAAGTTCAAAAGGAATTTTTTGGCAATTTGTTGCTGTCGGAGAAAAAAAATCTGAGTTTACCTTTTTAACTAATTTAGATAATATGAGCGGAAGAACTGTTGATAATGCAGATTTTACTCATGTAGAAGATTTGAAAAAACTAGATCATGATACTTTTGAAAGAAATATGATGAATGAATTTCCATCTTGGTTAAGAGAAGCTAAAAGTAAAGGTATCTGTAATTAGTGAGAAATATATTCTGGTTTAGAAATGATCTCAGATTTGAAGATAATATTGGCTTTTATAATGCCTTAGAAGAAAGTAGAGAAGTTATTCCTGTTTATATAATTTCAGACTCTTTTATAAATTCACCTGAGATAAATTCAGCCAGAGTTAATTTTTTATTTGATTCTTTAAATTATCTAAATAAACAATTAGAAAAATATAATTCTAAATTAATAATTAGAACAGGAAATCCAGAAAAAGAATTAATTACATTGGCAAGAGAAACAAATGCAAAAGGGATTTATTTTAATAAAAGCTATTATAAAAAAGAGATTGCTACCGAAAAAAATATAATCGGAAATTTTGCCAAATCTGGTTATAGAGTAAAAAGCTTTAAAGATTCAGTTATTTTTGAAGAAAAAGATATTTCAGTAGCTACCAGAAAAGGTTTATTAGATTTTGATAAGTTCAAAAAAAAATGGCTTGCAAAAATAGCAAAACAAGAACCTATAATAAATAATTTTACGCCTAAAAACTATGATAAATTAATAAAAAAAGCCTCTAATATTTATACCATTAATCAATTAAATGTAAAAAATTTTGGTTTTTCTGAAGATAAATTTATTATTGAAGTTAATGAAGAAATTATCAAAAATGCCATAGAAAATATTATTAAAGAAAATAATCATAACAATAATTTTTTTGATTATTCGGTATTTTTTTCTATATACACAAGATTTGGTAATATATCAATAAGAAATTTATTAGCAAATATAGATTTAGATAATTTAGAAAAAGAACCTTTTTTAGCTCAAATTTTAGATTATATTATAAAAAATGATTATTATGCACAAATTGAATATTTAACACCAGATGAAGAAATTAATGAAGATTTTAGTAATGATTGGGAAGAATATAATTACTTTCTTACTATTTGCAATTCAAAATCTGGATTACCTATTATTGATGCCTTAATGAAACAAATTGAAATTAATTTTACTATAAATGATAATCTTAAAAATATTCTAATAAATTTTTTTATGTATGTAATGCAAATAAATACAAATTGGATAAAAAAATATTTAATCTGTAAAACAATTAATGGTGATTCTTATGTATCTAAAAATATTATAGATTATTATAAAAAAAAGAGCATAAAAAACTTTGATTTAATAAAAGAATCACTTGAATTAGATTTAGAAGGTAATTATATAAAACATTTTTTACCAATATTAGCTGAAATACCACAAATTTTTATTCATGAACCCTATAAAATGCCTATAAGTTTACAGAAAAAAATAAAATGTCTTATAGGGGAAGATTATCCTTATCCTATAATAAAAGAAGGTTTTATTGAAATTGAACATCTGACGTTGATAAGAGAGTAATTTATTTTACTGTTACATACATAGTAAAAAGTGAAAAGTAACAAGATAAGAATATAGTTTTTTTTTCTCTCGCATAACTTTTCACTTTTTACTGATCACTAAGAAATATTCTCATTATTTTACAAGTACATTTTCTTTTAAAAGTTTAAGTTCGTCTTTTAGTTTGATATTTTCTTTAATAACTTCTTCTTTTGTTTCTTTGTAATAAAACATCAAAAAATACATTCCAATAAAATACATTCCAGAAATAAAAAGAGTTGTACTCATTATCATAACAGCATTTGGATTTTTATAATATGCACAAGGCATAAAAATAGTTAACATTCCAATTATTACAAGATTAAGGTGTATAAGCATAATTTAAACCGAAAAAGATTCTCCACAACCACATGTATTAGTTGCATTAGGATTTTTGAAAACAAATCCTCTACCATTTAAATCATCGTTATAATCTAATGTCATACCTTTGAGATAAATAGCACTTTTTTTATCAACTAAAACGGTTATATTATGTATATTTAAAACATGATCTTTTTCTTTTGGTTCGTCATAACTAAGTTTATAAGATAGCCCTGAACAACCACCACCTTGTATTCCTAATCTTACAGCAAGATTTTTATTATCTTTTGTTTCTAAAATTCTTTTTATTTCACTACCAGCTTTTTCAGTAACTGTAACTATAGCTTTTGTATCATCTTTTTTTCTTGTTTGAACTTCAAACATAAAACACCTTTTTATTAATCTATTAAATTATAAAGCCCTTGCAGGAGAAAATTTTTGAATTCTTGAATTTTTAGGATCAGAAACATAAACATAACCATCTTTATCTATGGCAATTCCCCAAGGAGTATTAAAACTACCTTGTTCTGCACCAAATTGCCCAAAATCTGATAAAAAGTTACCTTCAGAATTAAATCTTTGAATTCTATTATTTCCACTATCTACAATATAAATATCACCATTTCTATTATCTACAGCAAGATCACTTGGCATATTAAAACTACCAGGTTCTAAACCACCAATTGAGCCAAATTGAAGAGGGATTTGAAAACCATATTTATCAAATTTTTTTACAACTTGTCCTCTTTTTGCAGATATATCTAATACATAAATATTATCAGATTGATCTACAGCCAAACCTCTTACTCCATCTGAAGGAAGTTTTGATAAAAGATTTTCAACTCTTACAATTCCTGTAGAGTCCATCATAACTACTCTTGAATTACCTGGGTCTGATATAGCTATATCTCCTGTGGTTAAAACAACAACATCATAAACATCACTAAGACCTTTATCTATTTTTGAGATATATTTTCCGTTAGGACCATATTTTTTTATAGAAGTATTTTTAGGGTCTGCCACATATATGTTTCCACCTGCATCAAGACCAATACCTTGACCATTTTTTATTAATCTAAAAATATCTGAAGAGTCTTTACTAAACCATCTTGAACCAAAATTATCTAATAAACCACCGTCAGAAGTTACTTTTTTTATTTCGGTTCTATCTTTTTCTATAGGTAAAATACTATTTATTCCAACTACATCAACTACATAAAGATCACTTGTATTACGATCAATTGAAATTCCTCTTGGATATTTGAAACCATCAAGCGTTTTTACAAAAGTATTTGCGGTTTTATCTCTTTCAACCGATAGAACATTTATATCTGGGATAGGAGTTGTATTATTTGCAACAATATCTGCAATAATATTTCCTGTGTTTACAGTTGCATAAGTATTTCCAACTATTGATAAAACTTGACGACCTTGAGGTACTTTAGTAAGTGTAAATTTACCAACAGCATCAGTATAAGCAAAAACAGTTGGTTTTATTCCTCTTACTTCTATTCTTACACCTTGTACGCCACCTTTTGTTAAGGAGTCAATAACTTTACCTGTTATGTTTCCTGATGGAACATTAAGATTAGGATTGGCATTTATATTTGTAATTGGAGGGGTTACGCCTGGTATTGGAACAGCTGACTGATAAGTAATAGGATTAGAATTACCGCCGCATGAAAAAATAAAAGCAGACAAAGCCATTATACTTAGAACTATATTTTTTTTATAAAGCATATTATTATCCACAAACATAAAAATCTCCATAATACTATTTTATCTTATAGAAAAATAAATTTAAACCTTGTTGTAAAAAAATTAGCATAAATTATTTGTTTATACTCAAAGAAAATTGGTTTGAGAAAAATAATTAAAGATATGATTCTGTTTACAAAATTCTTATCTCTTTACTTTTCACTTTTTACTTCTTACTAAGTATAAAAAAATAAAAGCCTTTTTTATACATACACATAGTATAATTTATATCATAATTTTTGGTTGGTATTCAAAATGAAAAATATATTATTATTACTAGTTTTTATATTACCTATTTATAGTTGTGGTTTATCTTCAGCAGAATTAAAAGCAACAAGTGTTGTTAAAGAAAATATAAAACCCAATGTTTCTTATATTTTTTCAGAAAAAAAAGATTTGGATGTAAAATTAGCTAATATAAAACAAAATTTTTCTACTACAAAAGCAAATAATAAAGTTTATATTATTGGTGGTACAAATGCTAATGCAATTCTAACGGATAATGAAGTTTTTGATTTAAATGATCTATCAATAAAAAGTAATGCCTCTATTCAATCAAGTAAAATAGATTTTTCATCAGTTTTTTTTAATAATAGTATTTATGTAATAGGTGGATTTAATGTTTCATCAAGATTAAACGAAATAGATTCTTATGATATTCAAAAAGATCTTTGGGAAAAAAAATCACCTATTTTAACAAAAAGAAGAGGATTAGGATCAATAGTTGTAGATAACAAAATTTATGCAATTGGTGGTAATATTTCAGACTCAGAATGGTCTGATGATATAGAATATTATGAAACAGAAAATGATTTATGGAGAAGATTAACTTCTATGGGAACAAAAAGATCTTCATTTTCTATAGCCAGTATAAATAATAAAATATATATAATAGGTGGCGAAAATAATACAGGTGTTTTAGATAAAGTAGAAGAATATAATATAAAAACTGATAAATGGAAAGAAAAGCTTAGTTTGCCAGAGCCAATTCTAGGTGGACGTATAGTAATTATAGATGATTATATTTTAATTATTGGAGGAAAAGATAAAGATAAAAAACCTCTAAAATCAACTTATATATTTAATACAACAAATAATACTTGGACAAAAGGAGCTGATTTAGAAGAGGCTATGGATTCTTTTGGTCTTGCTTATGATTCTGAAAAAAAGAAAATCTATATTTTTGGTGGTGCAAGAAATGGAGTAGTTACAGATAAAATTACTTCTTATACTATTTCTCAATAAGAAGTGAAAAGTGAGAAGTAAAAAGTAAAAAGATAAGAATATATAGTTTTTTATCATCACTCATAACTTCTAACTTTTCACTATATTAAAAATCTTGAAAAAGTAAAATCATATTCTTTTTGAATTTCTTTAATTTTTTCTTTTGCTTGTTCATCATTTATTTTATAAAAACCTAAAGGTTCTCCAAATCCGTCATTAGAAAATTGATATTTTAAAGCTAATCTATTCCCTGTATCAAGAGGTTTACCTCTATGAAAACCCATTGGATCTATGGCAATAATACTTCCTTTTTCACCTATTATTTTTAAAATATCTTCTTTTTTATAGTTATTTTCTATATCTTCAGGAACCATTCTTCTATCTTGAAGCAAATTAAAAGGTTTTTGCTTATGAGATCCTTTTACATATACATGAGGGCTTGTTTCTTCTACAACATCAGTAAGGTAAATAATAAAAAGTATTGAAGAAGCTCTATCTATATCTATATGAAAAACTTGACCTGTATATCTATCAAATTTATCTTTTACAGGTGTTGACCACCAAAGTCTTATTACATCTAATAAAGCTTTAGAATCAAAATATTCTCTTGCAAGATCTGTAAAATTACATTTATCTAAAATATCAAAAAAATCTTTTTTATCTACTAAATCAGCAACCTTATAATCATATCTAGCAGTTTGGTATATTTCTTTTTTAAAATCAACTCCATCACCTTCAAAACATTCTGCATAAGGTTTTTCAGATGGAACAGGATAACAGTTATTATTATTTGCATAATTTAAAGCAATATCTAATAATTCTTTTGGTAATTTTTTCTTAAAAACATAAACACCATCTTTTTTTAATGATTTTAAAGCATCTTGATATTCATCTATAAAAAGATTTTTGGAAATATCTTTTTTTTCATAACTATTAAAAACTTGAGTTATGGCTAATAATAGATTATTTAATCTTCCATTTGTAAGAAAATGTAAAAGTCTAAAACTATAATATGTTTCGATATTTGTTATTCCCTTTTCTTTAAAAAGAAAATACCCTTTAATCATTCTACAAAGCCAATTAAAAGGAGTAAAATCTAAGTTTTTTGCTAATTCTTTTTTTAAATTATCTTTTATTGAATTTAATTTTTCTACATCAAAATCTAATTTTTTAGCATATTTTAAAACTAAATCATCTTTTTTTTCTTTATTTAGTTGTATTTCAGAAATAAGAATTGCAGAGTTAAAAAATAATTCTTTTGTTTCATTATCAAAATTGTTTTTTGCATCATTTATATCAAAATTAACATCAAAAACAGAGTTAACTAGTTCATTTTTTTCTTTAGAATAATTTACTTCAAGATAATACTTTTTTAGTTTTTCAATCTCAGCAGTCAAATCCTTATCCAAAGAAGAAATTGTAAGAAGACCTCTTAAAAAATTGATTTTATTCATTTTCTATTTATACTCAGGATTAACAATACTACCCATGAAAAGATTAGATTTTGTTTCATTATCTCTAATTATATAAAAAAATGGTCTATCTGCTACAAACCTTAAAACATTACTTGGTCCAGAACTTGTTGAACCTGCAAAACTAATAGAAGTTACAGCGGCGGCTTCAGAGCCTTCTTCATTTACATCTACAAATACATCTTGATTTACTTTGCTTATATATATAATACTAGGATCAAAAGATCCTTTTGGGATTCCTAAGTTTTTAAAATCGGATTTACCTTCTACAAAAGCTAGATTCATTCCTTGTTTTTTTAATGAAGGAATAAGATTATATTTTTCTTTCATTTTAAATTTTGGAAAAGATATATTTCCTTCTCCAGAATACACACTTCCTATCCAATTATCAATATTTTCACCTGTTAAATAAGTATAAAATTTATCTAAAGAAGAAGTTGAATCTGGTAAAAATATATAAAGGCTTAATTTTCCGTCTTTACCATAATCTAATTTAGCCAACTCAAATTTGTTCTCTTCTTGTACTATTTGACCATTTATATATTTATTTGAACTAGAATAATAACCAAAATTTCTAAAACTATACATAAAATCTTTTTTTACTTTTGTTCCATCTAATAAAGTAAAATCATTAGGTTGTGTACTTTCTTTTTTAAATTTTTCTTTCCAATCAGCTTTAAAATATATTGCATTTATTAGATAAGCAAGAAGTGTTGAATCTGGATTAAATTCTTTAGGATTAACAACATCTTTTATTTTTCCATTTGTTTTATCCTCACACCATTTATTTATAATATTTGCTGAGTTAGAATCACTAAAATCTAAACTTTGAGCGGTTGCATTATAAAAGGTTTCTAAATCGGTTTTAAACTTTTCTTTTATTTCTATTCTTTTATTATCAGCCCACAAAGAATTAGCTACATTTAAGGTTATATCTGATGCTGGATTTGATAGCTTAATATTTAAAAGTTTATTTAAAGAATTTAATTCCTCTAAAGAGATATTATTTATTTCAAGTGCTTTTTTCATTTCATCTTTTGTGGTTGTATCAGAGCCATTATATGCCATCTGTAAAGCTATTGAAGCACTTGTAGGTGAAATAAAAGTATTCTTTTTTAAATCTTCTTTAGCAATATTTAAAAATAATTTAGTTCCGAAACTGTTATTTGCTTGAACTAATTTACTGTCGGTTACTTTTTTTATATCTTCAGCTGTTAATAAAAATGATTTTTTATTTTCATTTATAGGAGATATACTTGCAGACGGAACAGGTTGTGAAACACTAGGTTTTACTATAGGTACTGGAATAGGTGAACTTGATGATTTAGATACAACTTCTTCTTTGGGCTTCAAAGATTCTTTTATATCTGGTATTGGTTGTGTCGAACATGAAACCAAAATTGCAATTAAAACTAAAACAGAACTTGATTTTTTCATAAAAAAACTCCTTTATTTTTTTAATATTTTATTTATAATTATTATTTATATTCAGGGTTAACAATGCTACCCATAAAAAGGTTTGATTTTGTTTCGTTATCTCTGATTATATAAAAAAATGATCTATCTGCTATAAACCTTAAAACATTTCTTGGAGACGAACTTGTAGGAGCAGCACCAAATTCAATACTAGTTACAACAGCCGCTTCAGAGCCTTCTTCATTTACATCTACAAAAACATTTTGATTTACTTTACTCACAAATATAGTTTTAAAATCAGGTATCTTAACTTTACCAACTTTAGTTAAATTTGAATTCTCTTTATCAAAAACTAAATTCATACCTTGTTTTTGTAATTGAGGAATAAGATCAT
>JBBTGK010000223.1:0-6553 GCA_038060635.1 Cyanobacteriota bacterium
CACCTCTTTGGTTTGCATCTGCTGGATCTTTTGCTGTTGGATGGGGATTAAATATAGCAGGACATCTTATGTATGAAAAAAATGAACCAGCTTTTTTAGAAGACCCTTTAGCTTTTGTTGCAGGGCCACTATGGGATTTAAAACAAGTTACTATGAAGAAAGGAATGTAAAATGGTTGAAATAGATGCATCAACTCTTATTGAAATATCAGAAGATGAAAACGAGATATATCAAATTTATGGAGAGTATGTAAAAGAAAAAAGAGAACGTTTAAGTATAGAAATACAACTAGAACAATTGGCAGAAAGTGTTTTGCAAAAAATGGATGAAAGTGCCGTTGCTGATATGGATTACTCTGATGAAAGTATCGATTTATTAGAAAATATAATAGATTCGGCTTTTGAAAACTCTGAAAAGGAATATGTAGATCAAGATTTAGTTGATTCTATTTCAACAGATTTAGGAGCCTATTTTGGATTAACTATCATAAAAAGTTTAGGTGGAGAATGGAGATTTAGAAAAGATTTATTTCATTCTTCTATATATTTTGGAAGCATTGATAAAGAATGTTTTCCGTTTCATAAACTTACCAAAAGACTTTTATATGGTAAAAATGACTCTTTAGCAAGTTTTTATGATGAATTATTAGAGATAATGGATGCATTGTAATGAATAAAGCTGTTTTTTTTGATAGAGATGGAACTATAAATGTAGAAGCTGGATACATTAGAGATCTAAAAGATTTAAAACTTATTGAAGGTGCTTCAAAATCTATTGCTAAGTTAAAAGAAGCTGGATTTATAATAATTTTAGTTACAAATCAATCAGGACCTGCAAGAGGTTATTATTCTGAAGAATGGGTTAATACGCTAAATAATACTGTTCAAAAAATGTTATTAGAAGAAGGAACTTCATTAGACGAAATTTATTATTGTCCTCATTTACCTGATGGTAAAGTTCCTGAATATACTAAAGATTGTGATTGTAGAAAACCTAATATTGCTATGTTTTTACAAGGAAAAGAAAAATATAATCTTGATTTTTCAAAATCTTTTATGGTAGGTGATAAAGCAACTGATGTAGAAGCTGGTCATAATGCTGGTTGTAAAAGTGTTTTATTAAAAACAGGATATGGAGATAAAGTTTTAAAAGGTGAATATCAAAATATTCCCGATGCAGACTATATAGCTGATGATATAAACGCTGCGTCTGATTGGATTTTAAGTTTTTAAGGAGGGGTAAATATTGAGTGGAATAGATGTTTTTATAGGGCTAGTTTTTTCATATAATATCATAATGGGGCTTACACAAGGTTTACTTAAATCGTTATTAGCTGTAGCGTCTCTTGTTCTTGCTACCATTTTCTCCCCTATTTTTAAAGTAATTTTAGGGCATTTTATTGCTACATATTTAGGATTTGATCAAGAATTTATTGGTATTATGGGGTTAGGAATTTCTTGGACTATTCTTTATACTATTTTAAATATTATCTCTGGAATAATAATAAAAGGGATGAATAAAACACCTTTAAAGTTTTTTGATAGACTTGCAGGTCTTGGAGTAGGTCTTCTTATGTCTTTTATTATCGTTTTAGTTCCTTTATTAATATTAGATGCTATACCAATATTAAAAGAAATTCCAAAAGTTAAAATATCTTTAGAAAGATCTGCTTTAGTAAAATTATTTAAACCTATTCAAAAACCTTTTACAACTACTTTTAAATCTATTCTAAGTTCTCAAAAAGATGAAATTATGAAAAAAATAAAAGAAAGTAATAAGAAAGAATTAATTAAAATATTAGGGCAAAGTAAAGAAAAAGAGATTAAAGAACTTATGAAAAGTTATGATATTAAACTTTCCGATGATAAAATAAAAAATAAAAAATGATGTTTCATTTTTAGTGAAAGTTAAAAATTATAAGAAAATAATTTATAAAATATAGTGGTTAAAAATTTAAATTAATGGAAGAAGATAACGAAAGAGATAATAGAATAGCAATGGAAATAATTGTTGATTCTTATGATTCTGAAGAACAATTTTCAAGTTGGCATTCTTATTTGGAAGATACACTAGCATTTCCATTTGAAGCATCTTGGAAAACAACTCCAGATGGAAAAAGTAAAAAAGTGATTGTAATAGGAATGGGTGATTTTGATTATTGTCTTGATGCTCGTGATATGCTTGTAAATATTGATTATGAGGGTGATGAATTATTTGAACCTTTAAATGATCTTTTTGATATAAAATCAAATGATGAAAAAACAAAAGAAGCTATTGAAGATTGGAATTATTGGAGCGAATCTGGAAATGTTTTTGAAAATGAGGATGATTCTGAAGAAGACGATGAATAATCCTTTATTGCTCAAAATAATATAATAATGGAAAAAAATATTTTATTAGATCATTTATTAATTGCTGTTTCAAAAGAAGAATTTGAATATTGGAAAGAAAAAAGCAATGTTCTTGATTTTGTTTATTCAACTAAAAAAGATTTAGAAAAAGGCTCTCATGATGCTTGTTATATAAGAGCAAATACTTTGTTTTATTTAGAAATAATAGAAGAAGATAATTATCCAGGAAGAATAGGTTTATCTTTTGGTGATTTATCTGATGAAAATAATTTATTAGATTATTTAAAATTAAAATATCCAAGTTGGGAATTTGAAGAGAAAAAAACTTATTATTTAGATGAACATTGGTATAGTGCATATTTTTCAAAAGAAACAGAGTCTAAAATATCATTCACTTGGTTTTTAGAATACAAAGGTAAATTTCTAAAAGAAAGACAAAATGACTTAAAAAATAAAAATAATATTACTTTTAAAATTATTTTATCTGAAGAAGAATATAAAGATTTTATTACAATAATAAAAAAATTTGATTTTATTATTGAAGAATCTTCTTATAAAACAGTAATAAGAGATACGTTGGGAAATTATTTTACTATTTTAATAAAAGATAGCACTAATAAAAGAATAGAATTAGTAACTTGATTATATAAAATTAAAAATAAAAAGGTATTTATTTTAGATTCAAAAACCATTTACCACCTTTATCTGCACCAACTCTTGTAAGCTTATTTTCCTTTTGAAGTTTTTCAATATTTCTTTCAATAGAACGCTCTGTAATTCCAATTTTTTTGCTTAGCTCAAATATAGTTATTTCATTGTTTTCAGCGATATATCTTAAGATTTTCTCCGACGTTTTCTCCGACGTTTTCTCCGACGTTTTCTCCGACGTTTTCTCCAACGCTTTTTTTATTTTTTTGTTTGTATAAAATTTTACTGAAAAAGTTGAAGAGTCATAATTATATATTGGTTCAGGTAATTTATAACTCAAACATTCATTTATTATTTTTATTGTTCCACTTCCCCAAGATTCTATATAACCAGCTCTAAATAGAGTATTTGCAATATCAGGATTAAAAGGTTTAGAGGAATGTATTTTTTTTAGATTTTCTATTGTCCAATTTTCTGGTAAAAAACCATCATTAAAAAAATAATTTGGTCATCATAAACTTTTATTTGAATTGGAACACCACTATTATAATCTTTATGGGCTATGGCATTTAATAAAGCTTCTCTTAATGATGATTCAGGAAATAAATAATTTTCTAATCGTTGTAAGCCTTTAAATGAAATATAAGCTTTCATATATTTTGTTAGTAAAATCTCCATAGTTTTTTCTATTTGTTCAAAAAGATTTCCATGAATTTCATCTTGATATTTTAAGGTATAATCATTTTCAAAAAAGCCTATTTTTATATAAGATCCTGTAAAATATTTTTCTGGATTAGGATGAAATAGTAAAATAGCAGCTCTTTTTAGATATTTTAATTCTTTTAAATTTAGTTTTTCTATTAAATTTTCATTATTATCATAACTTGAATCTTGTTCTAACCTTTTACTTTGATAGGCTCTTTTTAGAAAAAATTGAAAGGAATCATTTTTTAAATCACTAATTTTTATATTTGGAATGGGAACAGAATCCCAATTTCTACCTTGTTTTTTTAGTAAAAATTGCTCTAATGAAGCTCCTTTTAATTCTTGTTTTGTACTACCTGTACGATAATGGTATTGACCTTTATAACTTATAGGATGTTGATATGGTTCTATAATAATTTCTAAATATTCTTTATTATTTTCTATTTTTAAATTTACATCAACTAAAATTCCTAAAATATCTCTTACTTTATTTGGTATATCTTCTAAAAGTTTTTTTGCATCAGAAAGACCTTTTACAAAACCTTTATCGTCTTTACCTATGACTAATAAACCACCTTGTGCATTAGCAAAGCCACATATCCATTTAAGATATTCATCTCTCCAATTTTCTTTCCATTCTATGTTTTGGTTTTCTTGCATATTTTTATATCTTATAATTAATTTAATTAAAAACTAAGAAATTTATCAAAAAGGATATTCATTATTTTCAATTTTGATTTTAATATCATTACAAAGATCTAAAAAATCATTTCTCTTTATTAATCTATAATCTTTAGGAGAAAAAATATATTTTATTTGTACATTTTTTTCAATAAAAGATATACAATTACTTAAATTTAATAAAGATTTTTCTTTTTCTCCAATGTAAGATAGTGCTATTGATATACAAAGTAAATAATCACATTTTGCTTGATAAGATGAAGTATTTAACATTTTTTCTAAAGTTATAACTGATTTTTTAAAGTTATAAATTGCTATTTCTAAGTTACCTATTTTTAAATATGATATGGCTAAGTTAAAATAATATTCTTCATTTACATCTTTTTTTATTATATTTTTTTGAGAGTAAATTTCTATAACATCATTATATTTTTTTAATAATATTGCAGAAATGGCTAAACTTCTTTTTATATTTATTGAATTATATTCATTAAAAATTTTATTATCTGATTTTGAAACATCTAAAGACTTTAATAACTCATAGTAAAAGTTTGCTTTTTTTTCTTGGTTAATATTTATAAGAAGTTCTATTAATCGAGGAATAAAAATTGTTTTTTTATTTTTTGTAATAACTAAATATTCTAAAACCTCTAAAGTATTTTCTAAGGACTCTATTTTTTCTAAATTAAAATTTATAAATACAGACATAAAATTATTTTCTATATCATTAGGTGAAATTTTTAAAGCTTTTTCTATATAAGGAATAGCTTTTTCTTCTTCTGAAATATCATAATAAAAAGAAGATAAATTATAACTAAATTTAGAGTTATTTGGTTGTTTTTTTTCACATTCTAAATATATTTCTAACGCTTCATCATATTTAGAAATATTTTTTAATAAATAAGCTTTAAAAGAAATAAAATCAAGATTATCTTTTTCTCTTTCTAATGCACTTTCTATACTTTGTAGTGATTTATCAAAATCTCTTACTCTGCTATAAATATCTGATAAAGTAAAAAAATCTTTAGAGGATAATACATTTTTATTTACATAATTAAGAGCATCAACATATTTTTCTTCTTTTAAATAAATATTTGATAGTAATAAGTTATCTTTTTTAGCAAATTTTTTAGCCTCTTCAAATTTAAATTTATTTGAATAAATTTCTGTTATTAATTTTGATAGACCTATATCATTTGGAAAAAGCTTTGTAATATAAGCTATTTTTTCATTTATTTCTTCGTCTAATGAAGATAATATTAATAGCTCTAAATATAAATAATTAGAACTTTTATTATTAATTTCTATAGCTTTTTGAATATATTTTTTAGCTTCTATAAGATCTTGTTTTCTATATAAAAGCAAAGCATGGTGAAAAAAGTCTATTGAAAGAGGTTTTAATTCTAATATTTTATTGGAGCTGTCTATTAGATCTTGAGTTTTTGAAATATCATTTATATTTTGAATTAAATGATCTCTTAAATAATTTGTATCTTTTTTATTTCTATCAAAAATTTCATTTGCAATTAAAATATATTGTTCAGTTACAGAAATCATATTTTTATATTTATTTTGAAATATAATATTTTCCTTACCAGAAAATAAAGAACTATAAGATATTGCATTAGGTATCTTAGGAAAAATTTTTGACAATGGTTCCATTTTTGAATCTAAATCATTTATAGATATATCATTTAAAGGCGTAATAACAGGTATTAAATTTTTATCTTTTATTGATTTATAAATACTTTCTATTCCTTCTATATTTTGAGAATTTAAACCAAATAAAAGAACAATAGTATCAGGAAGTTGAACAGTACAAATTCCGCTAATATCATTAAAACCTGTTCTTGAATCTATAAAAATATAATCAAAATTATGTTTTTCTTTGAGTTCTTTTTTTAAGTTTTCAAATAAAAAATATCCAAAGTTATTTTTATAAAGATCTTTCCAATCAATTTTTGAAAGCTTTTCACTATAATGTTTATTTATATTTCCTGCTTTAATTAATGATAATCTAGATTTTTTTTTATCTTGATTAATTAATGGATTAGTAATTTCTATATAAGCATCAACTAAATAATCTTTAATATCTGGGATTTCTTTTTTTTCTAGATAATTACTTACATAATCAACAATGCCTTGTTTTTCTTTATCTTTTTTAGTTA
>JBBTGK010000224.1:0-5468 GCA_038060635.1 Cyanobacteriota bacterium
ATAACAGATTTTCATTTAAAATATAGGTATAATATAAAATTATATTTTGAATAATCATCTAATGAAAAAACAATTTAATTTTTTACTATTTATAATTTGCACTTTTTGTTCTGGTTTATTAACATCTCTTTTTTATAAAATAGATTTATTAAAAATAATCGATATACAATATTCATTAGATTTTATTGATTTATTTTCTTCTATTTTAAAATCAATTTCTATTTATACAATATTATCTTCTTTTATTTATATATTTTTTAAAGAACTTTTCAAAATTAAAAACTCAAATAAATTAATAGATTTCATTTTAATAATCTTTTTTTTGCAAACATTTTTCTTTATGGTAGGTGAATTATATTTGTCAATAGAACAACAAAGCATATTTCCTGTTATTCTAATATATATTTTAATTCCAATAATATCTTTAATTTTATCAAAAAAACTAATATTAAAAATAGAGCAAACTAATATTTTAAAAATAAAATTTAAACAATCAAATATTTTTTTTAATGCAATATTTTATTTTATTATTTCATTAACTTACATTAGTTTAAATATAAATGATGATACATTTGTGCAACATATTTTTTATACAAATGATGTTATTCTCGAACTAATTTTAAATATTTTAATTAATAGCTTTATTTATATAAATCTATTTTTCTTAAGTAAAAATATTTTTAAAGAAAATATTAGTAATAAAAAAGAAATTTTATTATTTTTAATTTATACTAATTTTTTATTTTTTGTTATATTTATTTTTACATGTTTATTATCAATTTTAAAATTAATTTTGTTTATTTATGATTCTCAAATAAAATATATATTTGACTATTTGTTTCAATTTAGCCTATTTACTTTAGTAAGAATGAATTTCGATTATTTTATTTTTTATTTTGTAAGTATAATATCAGCAATATTTTTAAGCACAATAATAATAGAAAAAATATCTAATTTACTTATTTCTTCAAAAAAATCTACTTAACTAAAAGACTATTTCTAATAATATTTCTAAAAGAAATAATAGCCAGTTCTGAGTCAGTAAGTTTTTCATCTGTATCTAAAAGAGAGTTTTTAGGAAAATGACTTTCTACAATAACTTTATCTGTTCTTATTTTTTTTATACTAAAAAAATCATCAATGACTTTAAAAAATGCTTTCAATAATTTTACTGAAATTATTTTTTGATGAAACCTAACATATAATACAGTTTTTTCATCTTCTTCCTGAGCAAAAATAATAAAACCATAAAATAAACGACTTATTCTTAATATTAAAATATTCGGAAAAATAAACTCAACATCAGGATCATTATTTTTTAAATGATTGAGATCTTTATTTTTTATTTTATGTTTACTTACTTTTTTATTATCAATCCAAACATATAAGCTATTATTTTCAAATTCTACTAAAATATCGTTAATTATAGAATTTTTTTCTTTTTTTAAAGTTATTTCATTTATAAACGGTAAATGAGCTACATTTAAATGATTTTCAATACATCTTGTAAAATGAGTATTAAAAGTTTCTTTGTAAGTTTTTCCATGAGAAAAAGACTCATCTATAGAATCAAAAAAAGTTATTTTAGGATAACTAATCCTTTCTTCCCCAAACCAAAAACAGATAAAACCATTTAATTCTGTTACCTTATAAAATTTTGTTTTATATTTATTAGAGACTGAAAAATCTTTACCATTTACTGGAATAAAAATACATTCATTTTTTTCATTAAACTCAAAACCATTAAAAGAACAATAAGTACAATTATCTTTTGTTTTTTTTAGACTTAAAGCTATATTTCCATGTACACACAAATTGTCAAAACAAACTATTTCTTTTTTAGTATTTCTCCAAAAAATCAACTCTTTATTAAATCTTTTTACTCTTAATGGTTTGTTCTCTTTTACTTCCTTAGAATCAAGAACAATGTACCACATATCATTTATCATTAATATATCCTATTTATAGATAAAAATTCCAATTTTTTTTCATAATTTTATCAAATATAAGACTAAAGATAAAAATAATTATAAATTCCAGAATAATAGATACTATTTTTATTAAAACAAATTTTGATATTATTCATCTCTAACATAGACACTAGTTTTTTAGGTTATCCATTATAGCAGATTTTAATATAAAAAAATTAATTTTAATTTAAAAATTATCTATTTTATCAAAAATACCATTTTTCATAATTTCTCTAAAATAAACAATAGCTAAATTAGGATCACTTAAACTTTCATATTTTTCTATAAAAGAATTATTAGTTAAATAATCTTCGATAATAAGTTTATCTTGTCTCAATTTTTTTATACTACAAAAATCATCAATAACTTTGAAAAAAGCTTTTAATAATTTTACTGAAATTATTTTCTGATAAAATCGAATATATAATATAGTTTCCTCTTGACTTTCTGGAGAAAACGCAATAAAACAATAAAAGGTTTGGCTTATTTTTAATTTTAAAATATTCGGAAAAATAAATTCAACATCTGGTTCATTATTTTTCAAATAAGTTAAATTTTTAGTATTTATTTGAGATTTAATTCTTTTTTTATTATCAATCCAAATTTTTATTGTTTCTTTATCTAATTCTACTAAAATATCATTTAATAATGATTTTTTTTCTTTTTTTAACGTCTTTTCATTTATAAAAGGTAAATAAGATACATTCAATTTATTTTCAATACATTTAATAAAATTAGTATTAAAAACTTCTTTGTAAGTTTTTCCATAAGAAGAAAAAGAATCAATTGTATTAAAAAAATTAATTTCATCATTTTTCTCTTTTTCATCTCCATACCAAAACCAAATAAAACCATGAAATTCTTTAACATGGTATAAATTAGTTTTATGCTTATTTAATATAGAATAATCTTTTATATTTAATGGAATAAAAAAACATTCATCAATATCATTAAATTCAAAACCATGAAAAGAACAATAAGTACAATTATCTTTAGTTTTATTTAAATTTATTGCAATTTTTCCATGTTCGCACAAATTATCAAAACAAACTATTTCTTTTTTTATATTTCTCCAAAAAATCAACTCTTTATTAAATCTTTTAACTCTTATTGGTTTATTATTTTTTACTTCTTTTGAATCAAGTACAACATACCATAAATTTTTTAGCATAAATATCTCCTTCTTAATAAAAATATATTAGAGAAATAAGGCTGTTTTAAACTAGAAAACTTAGCCCTAATTTTTATTATCAGACCATTTAAAGTAAATAAACCGAACGGTCTGAACAAAATAAAGTTTATCATATAAAACTAGTAATTAGACTCTTTATATGATAAACTTTTAAGTTTATTTATTATAAATCAGTTACATGAATAAAAAAATTTCAGAAAAATACAAAAATCTTTTCATTGATAATTCACATGATACTAAGAAAAAAATAGTTTTTTCTGCTATTGAGTTATTAGCAAAAGGTGGTTATGAAGCATTTACTGCAAAAAACATTGTAAATAAAGCTGGTATTAGTAAGGGATCGTTATATCATCATTTTAAAAGTATTGATGATATACCAGTTGAAGCAATTAAACAATTAAGAAATTCTAAAATGTATTTACCATCTTTAAAATTAGACCTTTTTTTTAGTATTGATGATTACCTAAATAATTATTATGATTTATTTATTGAAAATGCCAAAGAGAGGGATATTTTATCAATATATCTTTTTTTTGATCAAAAAAGTCTTGATAATGAAGAATATCGAATAAATAAAAACTATATAACCGATGATTTATTAAATTATCATAAAAATACAATTCAATTCTTTTATTCTAAAAAAATACCTGATGAAATAATAAATCCAATTACGGCTCTAATTGTTTTTACTACTGAAGGAATAACATCTCATTCTTTTATGTATAAAGAACCTAATAAATTCAAAAAAACATGGTATTTATTAGTAAAAAGTATTCAAAACGATTTAAAAGATTATCTTTAAAATATAATTGATTTATATCAATAAAAACCAATAATGAATTGAATTTGAAAAAATAGATTTATTTAATACATAATTTTTTTATATGTTTAGCCACGGATTTCACAGATTTCACAGATAATTATATATATAGTATATTTTATCCGTGTTATCCGTGTAATCTGTGGCTAAACATTTTTTTCTTTTCTAAATTAAAAATTCTTTTTCTATATAGGTTGTTTTTATATTGTATTGTATTTCTGGTATAAAAATTTCTTGGTTTAATAAAAGTTTTATTGCTAAAAAAGGAAAATTTACTCCAGACAAACATGAGATATTTAAACCACCAGACATTCTAGGATTTATTTCTATTATTTTAGGAATTCCATTTTTATATTTCATCTGAACATTATAAACATAAGGAACTTTATAGGTATCATGGATTTTTTTTACTATTTCTATTAACTCTAAGTTTTCCTCTAAAAAACGAACTCTTTTACTAATTTTTTTTCTTGGAACTGAAGCATATAATATTTTACCATCAGATAAACAATCGATACTATATTCATCGCCATCTAAAAATTCTGAAATAATAATATCATCAAAAGAATCTTTTTGAGAAAAAATATGAACTAAATCATTATAAGATAAAAAATAACTAGGAAAACCTAATAAACTATCAAACTCATTTGCAGAATCTGAAATAACTCTAAACCCTTTTCCACTTTCAGAATATCTAGGTTTTATACATATTTTATGATCATTTTCTTTTAAAATATTATAGTAGTTTTTAAATTCATCAAGAGTATTGAATATATAATGTTCAGGAACTTCCATAATATTATTTTTTATAAAAGACTCGTATAGATTTATCTTATCATCTAAGGTATTGAACAAATTATAATCATTTATAATAAGTACTTTGGTATTTTTAAATTTTTTATTGTTTTTGGAAATAATGAGTAGTTTTTTATAATTAGGAATAAAAATATCGATTTTATTTTTTTCACAAAAATCTAAACAATATTCTAAATAATCATCATCATTTACAAAAATAGGTTCTATTTCATAAAAATCAGCATTTTTAAAAATAATAGAATTTTCTGAATTATTAGTTACAAAAAAAGTAAATTTATAGTTTTCATTATTATTTCTAATTAAATCAATAAAATGATAGGCTGTTGAAAATGAATGACCTAACCAAATTTTATAATTCATTTTTACCTCTTTTTCAAAAAAAATACACAGAACATTTAATTATACAAAAAAATAATGTTTAAAAGCCTTTATTTTAACAAAAATATCTTTTTGATTAGTTCAAAATTAATAGAAACCTAGTTCACAGTAGTATGGAATTTATTTTATTACACAAAAAAAACCTACTTTTGTAGGTTTTAATTTTATTTTATTAATAATACATCGAAGCTCTGCTTCGGGGTTAAACAAAATGAAATTTTGTTTCCAAAGCTTTGCTTCGGGGTTAATACAAACAGGGTTCCCAGTACTCTGGGATTTATAAATCTATTCT
>JBBTGK010000225.1:0-6250 GCA_038060635.1 Cyanobacteriota bacterium
TAAATAGTTTCAAAGCTTTTTTATTACATAATATAAATTTATCGAACTCAGGTTACCTATTAAAAAATGATCTAAAAATTATGATTTGATTGTAGGGGCTGTCTAAAAAAAGGACGTTTCATAAAACGCCCCTACAGAAAAATTGGCTTTTAACCTTGTAATTTTATAAAAAAAATACACTTTTTAGACAGTCGCTACATTACATTTATTTTAGTTTTTCTATAGCTTTTTTTATATGACTGAATGCTTCTGTTACTTCATCTTTGAAACCTTCAATTTTTCCTTCAGCTAATTCTTTTTCAGTTTCTATTTTATTTTTTAAAGTTAATATTTTTTCAGAAATATCATTTTTACCTTTTTCTAATTCATCTTTAAGATCTGCTTTTCCAAGTGCAAATTGAAGCCTTAATGTATCCATAATAGAATGGATTTTAAAAGTTTTATCATCAAATTCTTTGATTAAATTAGGATACTTCTCAATTAAATCTTCTTTCAAAGATAGTAAGCTTTTATTTATTTTTTCTTTTTGAATCTCAAGTGCTTCTTTGGTTTCAGCTTTACCTAGTGCTAATTGTAATTCAAGTTCTTCAAATTTAGTTTTTAATTGTGTTCCTTTTTCTGTTCCAAGTATTTTGACAACTGATTCATCTATAAAAGTTTTTAAGTTCTTTTTATATTTTTCAAACTCATCAATTGCATCTGCTTTTCCAAGTGAAAACTGAAGTTCAAGTGTTTCTAAAAAACCTTTTATTTCTTGAATTTTTTCTTTTGCTTTTTCAGTAGCTTCCATTTTTTGTACCTCTTAAAATTTATATTTATATTAATTTACACAATATAGAATTTAAGCAATAAACATCAGTATAATTAATGATAAACATCAATAATTGTGTAAAGTTATTTGAATTAATATTATACAATATTTAAAGAGTATCATAAATGAATGATAATTATAGTTGCTCTAAACAAAAAAATTTGAAACGTTACTTTCTTAACAATTGAATACAAATAAATTACAGAATATTGGAACCTTGTTTGTATTAATACCAAAGTAAAGAGTCAAAGTATTATTATAAAATAAACTTACTTTTGTTTTTTATAAATATTTTTATCAAATATAAATTTCTCAGTTTCTTGAAACTTAACAGGTTTTCTATTTTTATCTAATTTTGTCCCTAACTTTTTTAAGATTATTGGGGCAAATTTCTCTCCTGCACCTACTGTAAAAGTGGCTTTAGATTCATACGAATAACATTCTGTAAAACCATTTCCACAACCACCAACATTATCTTCTGAAAAAGAAGATAATGATAAAATCTCTTGAAATTTATTATTATTTTTTCCTATTACAATTAATGAAATAGAATTTATACCTTGATTTAAAAAAGCTGGATAAAAAACTAATCCATATTCATTTTTTCCTAATTTTACCAAATCAGGTAGTGGAGCTTCGCCCCAACTACCTAAAACAGATACATAATCTAGTTTTTCTTCTAAAACCCAATTTTCTTTTTCTTTATAAAAAACAGAAATACCAACTAAAGCACCACAAGCATGGCAATCTATAGAACTACTTGTAGTTTGGGTTAGAACAAAATATTTTTTTTTCTTGTCTTTTTCAAAATCATAAATACCCAAAATAGTTGTTTTAAATATGGTATCTTCATTAAAAGCTAAACCTAGTTTAAATTGATCAATTATTTTTTTAGTTAAATTATGATTTGATGAATCTGTATTTGCGTCATATTTATCAAAAAGAGTTTTTAAGATTTTCTCTGGATCGTATTTGGTTATATTGTATTTTGCATCAGCATAGTTATTATTGATTAGCAAAAAAACTAAAGTTAAAAAGAGTGTTTTTATCATTTTTTAATGGTTTAAAATATATTTTTATAATTATACTTTAACAATTTTTTTTTGTAAAAAAATTACAACCTCTTACATAATCACTTACATAATATTTTTAATATATCCGAAAGCCTTTAAAATAAAGATTTAAACAATATTAAATTAAATAAAAAAGAATTTTAAAAATATTTTTCTTAGTAAAAAATGTAATTATTTTTGTAATTATGAAAGATTATGATTAAAGCATGATAAATATTTTTATTGAAAAGGATAAAAAAAAATGAAAGTTACAAGACAAATGTTAAAAATTACAAGTTTAAGTTTATTAAGTTTTAGTTTTATTACAGGATGTAGTAATTCAGGATTATTACAAAACCTTGGAACAACAGATTCTAATTCTATTAATACTAATTTTCAATCAAAAGCTTTAGAGCAAAATCAACTTTCAGCATCAGGTGATGTTAAAGCAACAAATCAACTTCCTCAAGGCGGTAATGGTACTAAAATGCAACCTCCTCCACATTTAAATATAAAAGAAATAGAGACTCTTTTTCCTACAGTTGCAGTTGAACTTAAAAAACAAAAAGAAGCTGAAAAAGCTGGTATGGATGCTAAAATAGCTGAATTAAAAATAACTTATCCAGATTTTGCAACTTATTTAGAAAAAAATAAACCTCAACAACCAGCAGATGTTAGTAACACAACAGCTAATAATCAAGTTAAACCACCGCCACCATTTAATGAAAAAGAAATAGAGAGTCTTTTCCCTGCTGTTGCAGCTGAACTTAAAAAACAAAAAGAAGCTGGTAAGGCAAGTATGGAGGCTAAAATTGATGAATTGAAAAAAGCTTATCCAGATTTTGCAACTTATTTAGAAAAAAATAAACCTCAACAAGGTGCAGGTCCAAATGGTGGAGGTAAAATGCCACCACCACCACCATTTAATGAAAAAGAAATAGAGAGTCTTTTCCCTGCTGTTGCAGCTGAACTTAAAAAACAAAAAGAAGCTGAAAAAGCTGGAATGGATGCTAAAATGGATGAATTAAAAAAATCGTACCCAGATTTTGCAACCTATTTAGAAAAAAATAAACCTCAAGTTCCAACTCAAGTAGTTCCAGTAGCTACAGCTTAAGTAAAAAAAAATTAAAGCCCTTTTTCTTAAAAATAGAAAAAGGGCTTTTTTATTTGTATTTAATAAAAATCCAATAGGTTTTGTAATGTTTTTTTTATTTCTTTTCTAACAATATCAGGTTCTATAACAATTGCGTCTTCAGCAAAAGCAAGAAAATAGTTTATAATCCAAGAAATACATGAAACAGAAATTTTTGTTTTTAATATTCCTGAACCATCATTATTTAATGTTATATCTCCTGAAAATAAAATATCTATATTGTATTTTTTTACACCTTTTTTTGTTAATTTAACCATTAAATCAATAGTATCAGTTTTTTCTTCTAAAATATTTACATCATTATATTTAAACCAATCATATATTGTAAAATTATCAAGATTAATTTTTTCTATTTTTATATCTTTTGATAAAATATTTTTTATTCTGTCCACTCTAAATAACCTAAAATCACTATTTTTAAAACAATATGCTGGACAATACCATAATCCTTTATTTGTATATAATCCAATAGGTTGAATTTCTCGTTCTGAAATACTTGTTTCAGAATCATAAATTATAGAAATAATTTTTTGTTCAATAGATGCATCTAATATATTTTTTAAAAAAGGAACGTCAACATTTATTGTAGGTATTAAAAAGGATAATCTTTTATTCATTTCATTTATAGTATTTTTTACCTCAATTGGAAGATAATGATAGAATTTTTTTAGAGCTAATGAAGATTCATTTTCAAAAGGTAAGTTTTTATAATATTTCATTGTTTGAGATGCAAAAAATATTGCTAAAGCTTCAGATTCTGTAAAACTTATGGGCGGTAACATCCTTTCTTTTAAAATTCGATAACCACCACCTATCCCAACTTCAGAATACAACGGAACCCCCAATTCACCTAATTCTTGTAAATCTCTTAGCATAGTTCTATAAGATACTCCAAATTCTTCTGCTAATTCATTTACAGTAAATTTTTTTTTAGCATTTACAACCATTATTAAATCTACTAATCTTTTTGATTTTGACATTTTCTATTCACTAATTTTTTTAATTTAAATTTATTCTAATCATTATGTTACATTTTATTTATATAGAATATTTTATCTATTTTTAACTATTATTTGTTAAAAACCTTATTTTTATTTCTAATTTTATTACTAAAGTATTTTTAAATGATATAATTAACTCTATAAATTTTTATTATTAATATACTTTGTTTCAAAAAAATAAATTCTTTTTAATCACTTTTTGTTTAATAATTACATTTTTATCTTGTGAAAAAGAAGAAAATCATATTAATAGAAAAGAAATTTTTTCAAAAATAACAAACTTTTCAATTCAAGGAAATAATATAAATGGTAAAAAACTTTTTTTATTAAAATCAAAAATAGCTAAAGAGAAAAAAAATCTAGTTTTTATTACTAATCCTAACTTTATAATTTTTGAAAAGGAAAAAGAAGATATTATTTTTAATTCAGAAAAAGCCTTATACAATAAAGAAAAAAAAACTATTTTTTTTAATAATATGAATTTAAATAGAACAAATTTGACTATTAAAGCTAAAGAATTAAATTTTGAACAAAAAAAAGAAAAAATAAGCTCAAAAAAAACAGATATTAAATATTTTGATAATAAAATACTAGGCGATAATTTTGAATCTGATATAAAACTTAAAAACATAAAATTAAATAAGGTTAAAGCAATTCTTAATTACTAGTTGTTCAATGATATAATTCTTTCTTGTCTATATTTTTTGGTTAGAATTATGAAAGAAAAAATACTTGAAATAAAGGATACAGCTCTAAATAAGATAAATTTAGTTATATCTCAAGATGAATTAAATAATCTTAGAATTCAATATTTAGGTAAAAAAGGCGAAATGACATCTGTTTTAAAACAGTTGGGATCTTTATCTCCTGAAGAAAGAGCAGAAACAGGAAAGTTTTCTAACATAGCAAAGCAAGAAATAGAAAAAGCTATAGAAGAAAAACAAATTGTTCTTGAAAATGCAGTTTATGATTCAATAAAAGAAGCTGAATGGATTGATATTTCTTCTCCTGCAAAAAAAGCTAAATCTGGAAGACTTCATCCAATAACACAAATTCAAAATGAATTAGAAAATATTTTTCGTTCAATGGGTTTTGGAATTTTTGAAGGGCCTGAAAAAGAAGATGATTATCATAATTTTGAAGCATTAAATATACCAAAAGATCACCCTGCAAGAGATATGCAAGATACTTTTTGGTTAGAAGATGAAACTCTTTTAAGAACTCATACTTCTTCTGTTCAAATTAGAACTATGGAAAACGTAAAACCTCCATTACAAGGAATTTCGCCAGGTAGAGTATTTAGATATGAAGCAACTGATGCCTCTCATGAAAATACTTTTTATCAAGTTGAAGGTCTTATGGTAGGAAAAGATATTTCGGTAGCAAATTTGATTTATGTAATGAAAACTTTATTAAAAGAAATATTCAAAAAAGATGTAAAAATAAGACTTAGACCAGGTTATTTTCCTTTTGTTGAACCAGGATTTGAATTAGATATAAATTGTCTTATTTGCTCTGGAAAAGGTTGTAGCGTTTGTAAACAAAGTGGTTGGGTAGAGCTTTTACCTTGTGGTCTAATTCATCCTAATGTTTTAAAAATGCAAGGAGTTGATACAGAAGAATATTCTGGTTTTGCTTTTGGATTAGGTCTAAATAGATTAGTAATGATGAGATATGGCATAGATGATATAAGACATTTTATGGGTGGAGATATAAGGTTTTTAGATCAGTTTTAGTTAATGAAAACAATTATTTTACTTACTATTTCAAATGTATTTATGACTTTTGCTTGGTATGGACATCTTAAATTTAAAGAAACTATTTTATGGCAAGTTATTTTAGTAAGTTGGTTAATAGCATTTTTTGAATATTGTTTTCAAGTTCCAGCTAATAGAATAGGAAGTTATGAGTTTTCTACAGCACAACTAAAAACAATACAAGAAGTAATAAGTTTATCTGTTTTTGCAATTTTTTCTGTTTTTTATCTCGGAGAAGAAATAAAAACAAATTATATTATTTCTTTTATATTGATAATTTTAGCTGTGTTTTTTATGTTCAAAAAGTAATTTTATGGGTATGTTGTAGGGAACGCTTGTAGGGTAGGCTTTAAAAGCCTACCTATACCTACATAAAAAGAATTTTAAGAGAAGGATTAAATGGGAAAAGCATTAGATTTTACATTAGAAAAAAAATGTTCTGATACAAAAGCAAGAGCAGGAACAATAAAAACACC
>JBBTGK010000226.1:0-7059 GCA_038060635.1 Cyanobacteriota bacterium
AATGACAAAATTACACTGAATGCTATGATTGGATTCTCTAAAGCCATTATCCCTCTAAAGTATGTAGACAATAGTACGGCAAGCGGAGCTCCTAAAAAAGCGAATAATTATTATAGTTATTTAATGTATAATGCCGGAATACAATATAATTTCTGACAAAAATGAAAAAAATATTATTAAACCGTGTTCTTTTATTAGGGATGGTATTTTCGTTTATTATTTCAAACAATGTTCTTTGCCAAACCTTTAGAAGAAGTTTTGATCGCCAAGATAATGGTTCTTCGAGTTCTTATGGTCAAGGATATTCCTTCGAGTCAAATGTTATAAATGTATTGCATAATAAAGAATCTTTATTTCTTCAAGGATATATTGACATGTTTAAAGCAACAAAGGATAAAAGATATTTGGATAAGTTTATAATTCATGCAAAGCGAGTTCAAGAAAGGAGAGACGATAATATTCAAGCAGATTAAATGAAAATTATTTTTCAAATATTATTTTTTGTTCTTGTTATCATTCCCGCTTTTGCTCAAGAAGTCAAAATGGATACGATAACACAGCAAAAAGAAAAGAAGTGGTCAATCGGAATTTCATCTGGACTGGTTTATGCTTTCCCAACTTATACTTTTTATGGAGAAGATAAAACAGACTTAATGTATGGGATGAGCGCAGTAATTAATCATAAAGTTTCTAAATATTCTATATTTGAAACAGGAGTATCTTTTGATTATTTAGAATATCATACGGCTTTCGATGAAATTGCATGGATTAGAAAAGATGTTTTTAAATTTTCATTATTCTATGTGCCATTAATTTGCAAAATACATTTTGGAAAAAGTAGAGTATCAGGTTCTATTGACCCCGGATTGCAAGTTGGCTTTTTATTAGACAATAAAGTCATTTCATATAGGCCAGATAAGGTTGAATTTAGTATTTACAAAAACGGTGCTTTTGCTCTATTTGCGAATTTAGGAGTACAACTAAATTATTCTCTAACGAAAAAAATATCCATTTTTCTAAAGCCGCAAATTTCTACAGCCATTGTGCCAATATATTACTCGTATGTTTCATCTGTTACAGGGACTAATACATTTCCAAATTATTTAAAATACTGGAAATGTTCTTTTGGTATAAATTATAATTTATAAAAAATGAAAATATTCTTTTCCATATTTTTTTTTATTTTATTCGGCATAAATGTTATTTCGCAAACATTTAGAAGGAGTTTTGATGTTCAAGATAACGGCTCATCAGCAAATTTTGGCCAAAATAAATCGTTTTACTCAAATGTTGCCTCTGAGTTGCATAATGTTGAATCTCTGGCGCTTCAAGGATATATTGATATGTATAAAGCAACAAGGGATAGAAAATATTTGGATAAATTTATTATTCATGCTAAACGCGTGCAAGAGAGAAGAGGGGATAATTTTAATAGTTTAGATGAATAAAGTAATTCAAATATTGTTTTTTGTTTTGATTCCTCTTGTTGGTTTTGGGCAAGAGAAAAAGGACTCAACAACAACTCAAAGCAAATGGAGTTTGCAATTGCTTGGAGGATCAACATATACTTTTCCAACATATCCTACTGAGGCGGATATTAAAGGTAAAGGACTTTATAAATACGGGTTTGCAATTTTAATAAATAGAAAAATTGGAAAATACACCATAACAAATTTTGGAGTATCACATCAATTTCTAAAATACAACACATGGCTTGCTGGCAGACCTTCTGGTATAAGTAATTTTGATTACTCTTTTATAAATATAATCACATCAATTAGATTTATTAGTAATCATGGAAAAATCCGAGCAAACCTTGACTTAGGATTGTCTGGGAATTTTTTAATGGACAATAACCACTACTACAACGATGCTATCAATCATATTCACACATCTTCTTTTGCAAATGGTTCCTTTATTACTTCCCTTTTCTTTGCTACAGGTATAAACTATCAAGTAAACAGAAAGTTTACTATTAATTTAATGTGTGGTTATTCCAAAGCAATTACTCCATTAAAATATGAATATGATATTGGACTTGGACCGCGCATAAGAATAAACTATGTTCAGTATTTAATGATTAACACAGGTGTTCAATACTATTTCAAATAAATCTCCAATGAAAGAAAATATTAAAATAATCATTCTTATTTCATTTTGTTGCAATTTCACTTTTTCACAAACCTTTAGAAGGAGTTTTGATCGCCAAGATAATGGTTCTTCGAGTTCTTATGGCCAAGGATATTCCTTCGAGTCAAATGTTATAAATGTATTACATAATAAAGAATCTTTATTTCTTCAAGGATATATTGATATGTTTAAAGCAACTAAAGATAAAAGATACTTAGATAAATTTATTATTCATGCAAAACGTGTTCAGGAAAGGAGAGACGATAACATACAATTAGTTTAAATGAAAAAAATATTTCAAATATTATTTTTTGTTTTTATTTCTCTTGCTGCTTTTGCGCAGGAGAAAAAGGATTCATTGCCTAAAGCAAAAGAAAGCAAATGGAGTATTCAATTACTTGGAGGAACTAATTATTGCTATCCAACCTTTCATTTTCCAAGCAGCGGCAGTTATAAGTTGAAATTAAGGGGAGATTATAAATACGGAATTATTTTATTAGTAAATAGAAAAGTAAAAAAAATGTCTACGTTAAATATGGGTATTTCATATAATTATTTAAAATATTCTCAATTACAATTATCTTCAACTGCTCTAAACTTTGACTATACTTTTACAAGTTTTTTTTTGTCTTTTAGACAAATTACTAATTTAGGAAAATTATATGGGCATATCGAATTTGGATTGTCAGGCGATTATTTATTAGATAATAATTATACAGATTATAATATCAATATATTTTTAAAAGTTTTCCCGAATAAAACAATTACTGCATCCCTTTATATTTCTCCCGGAATTAACTATAAAATCAACAATACAATCACACTGAATGCTATGGTTGGATTCTCTAAAGCTGTTGTTCCTCTAAAGTATGAAGACAATAATACGGCAAGCGGTGCTCCTATAAAAATAAATAATTATTATAGTTATTTGATTTATAATGCCGGAATACAATATAATTTTTGACAAATGAAAAAAACGTTATTAAGCCATGTTGTTTTGTTAGGGGTAATATTTTCGTTTATTATTTCAAACAATGTTCTTTGCCAAACCTTTAGAAGAAGTTTTGATCGCCAAGATAATGGTTCTTCGAGTTCTTATGGTCAAGGATATTCCTTCGAGTCAAATGTTATAAATGTATTGCATAATAAAGAATCTTTATTTCTTCAAGGATATATTGACATGTTTAAAGCAACAAAGGATAAAAGATATTTGGATAAGTTTATAATTCATGCAAAGCGAGTTCAAGAAAGGAGAGACGATAATATTCAAGCAGATTAAATGAAAATTATTTTTCAAATATTATTTTTTGTTCTTGTTATCATTCCCGCTTTTGCTCAAGAAGTCAAAATGGATACGATAACACAGCAAAAAGAAAAGAAGTGGTCAATCGGAATTTCATCTGGACTGGTTTATGCTTTCCCAACTTATACTTTTTATGGAGAAGATAAAACAGACTTAATGTATGGGATGAGCGCAGTAATTAATCATAAAGTTTCTAAATATTCTATATTTGAAACAGGAGTATCTTTTGATTATTTAGAATATCATACGGCTTTCGATGAAATTGCATGGATTAGAAAAGATGTTTTTAAATTTTCATTATTCTATGTGCCATTAATTTGCAAAATACATTTTGGAAAAAGTAGAGTATCAGGTTCTATTGACCCCGGATTGCAAGTTGGCTTTTTATTAGACAATAAAGTCATTTCATATAGGCCAGATAAGGTTGAATTTAGTATTTACAAAAACGGTGCTTTTGCTCTATTTGCGAATTTAGGAGTACAACTAAATTATTCTCTAACGAAAAAAATATCCATTTTTCTAAAGCCGCAAATTTCTACAGCCATTGTGCCAATATATTACTCGTATGTTTCATCTGTTACAGGGACTAATACATTTCCAAATTATTTAAAATACTGGAAATGTTCTTTTGGTATAAATTATAATTTATAAAAAATGAAAATATTCTTTTCCATATTTTTTTTTATTTTATTCGGCATAAATGTTATTTCGCAAACATTTAGAAGGAGTTTTGATGTTCAAGATAACGGCTCATCAGCAAATTTTGGCCAAAATAAATCGTTTTACTCAAATGTTGCCTCTGAGTTGCATAATGTTGAATCTCTGGCGCTTCAAGGATATATTGATATGTATAAAGCAACAAGGGATAGAAAATATTTGGATAAATTTATTATTCATGCTAAACGCGTGCAAGAGAGAAGAGGGGATAATTTTAATAGTTTAGATGAATAAAGTAATTCAAATATTGTTTTTTGTTTTGATTCCTCTTGTTGGTTTTGGGCAAGAGAAAAAGGACTCAACAACAACTCAAAGCAAATGGAGTTTGCAATTGCTTGGAGGATCAACATATACTTTTCCAACATATCCTACTGAGGCGGATATTAAAGGTAAAGGACTTTATAAATACGGGTTTGCAATTTTAATAAATAGAAAAATTGGAAAATACACCATAACAAATTTTGGAGTATCACATCAATTTCTAAAATACAACACATGGCTTGCTGGCAGACCTTCTGGTATAAGTAATTTTGATTACTCTTTTATAAATATAATCACATCAATTAGATTTATTAGTAATCATGGAAAAATCCGAGCAAACCTTGACTTAGGATTGTCTGGGAATTTTTTAATGGACAATAACCACTACTACAACGATGCTATCAATCATATTCACACATCTTCTTTTGCAAATGGTTCCTTTATTACTTCCCTTTTCTTTGCTACAGGTATAAACTATCAAGTAAACAGAAAGTTTACTATTAATTTAATGTGTGGTTATTCCAAAGCAATTACTCCATTAAAATATGAATATGATATTGGACTTGGACCGCGCATAAGAATAAACTATGTTCAGTATTTAATGATTAACACAGGTGTTCAATACTATTTCAAATAAATCTCCAATGAAAGAAAATATTAAAATAATCATTCTTATTTCATTTTGTTGCAATTTCACTTTTTCACAAACCTTTAGAAGGAGTTTTGATCGCCAAGATAATGGTTCTTCGAGTTCTTATGGCCAAGGATATTCCTTCGAGTCAAATGTTATAAATGTATTACATAATAAAGAATCTTTATTTCTTCAAGGATATATTGATATGTTTAAAGCAACTAAAGACAAAAAATATCTTGATAAGTTTATTATACATACCAAACGTGTGCAAGAGAGAAGAGACGATAACATTAAAAATTTACCGGTAAGCCAAATCTCCAGTTTTGGTTCCACGGGGTATTCTGACCCCAGTCCTCTTACAGGTTGTTCAATTTATGTTTCACAAATTGCCTCAGACATTAATTCAAACAGCAAAGCATGGTCATATAATGAAGATGATTGTGACTATAATGACTTTGCCACCGTCCACACAGGAGAAATTTGTTACCCCATGGCGCAGTTTGTTTGGTTCATGCAAAGCGATCCTGATTTTATGGCGCTTGCAACCGAAACAGTACCGCTTGAAGCGCAAACTGTTCCTTCCTGCAACGGTACAACAACCATTGGTACTTATTCGGGTTTTGCGGGATGGTTAAAATGCAGATTGAGAGAAACCCTTGCTTTTCATCAAGTACAATGGCGAAAAATGAAGAATCTTTTCGATTTTGCTGACATCTGTGCAGTACCAGGTGTAGGCGCAATAGAGCCTGGTGGAAGATATATTGATGGAAATTTAAATAGCCAAACCTCTATCGGGCGAGTGATTGCCATGATGTATCTTAGCACAGGCGATGCAGCATATCATTGCCAACTGACTGATATTGCTCTTACAGTTCATAGTGAATTACAAGAAAATACTGTAACCGTAAATGGCAACTCTAAACCCTATTATACATGGTTTTATAGTTGGGATCACTCCTGTAGAGAAGACAACTCTCATGCGTATTTAACAATGGAGTTTGCGGAAGCTTGTAATCAGTTTAATATTACAAATTCTTATACAGGAGATTTTCTTTTTAACAATGCTAATATGATACGCTTTGCAAATACTTTTGCTCATGTAATGTATAAAAATCCCACTGATTTTTGGTCAACCACTTCCGGTGATAATAATGATTGCTTTGGAGGCACTGCGTCAAGTCCTTTTCATTATGCTTTTCTTGCAAAATATAATCCTTATGTTTTTCAAATATTATCAGATCAGTTAAACGAACCTGCTTTGCATTCAAGTTCAGGCGGTGATTTAAAACAATACTCTCAATTAGCATTATTGCAAAGTACAAATGTTGCGTTAAACCCTACCAATGGCGAAAACTATAAATTTAATCCTATCGAAGTTCGCACAGGTCACAGCCCCGGCAGCAATGTATATTATTTGGCAAGCGGTGATTTTGATAACAATGGATTAACTGATTTTGTTTCTGTTGATGGAGGCATTAATGGGCAAAGTGTTTTTTATTCTTACACTCCGGATATTTGCGTCAATCCAAATATTGTTTCTCCTTTTACTGTTAATAATATCACCTATCCTGCAAATTGCTGGGTGGTTGCTCAAAGCAATCCGCACGGTGTAATAAACTGGAAAGGAGTTGCTGCCGGAGATTTTGCGCCTTCCTCGGTTCATGCAGGTGATGAAATAATTGCTCTTGACCCTAATGGTACTATTTATCTTCTTAAACAAAATGGCGGCACACCATGGGGCGGAACCTTTGCAGAGGAAACTTTATCAACTTCTTTTTCATGGGCAGGTATCACTTCAGGAGATTTTGACCCAAGCAATCCTGGCGAAGAGGCAATTGCTGTAACAACCAATGGCAATGTGCACATGATTTCTTACAATGCCGGACTACAAGTGTCAGGTGTCATTTCAAATCTTGGAATTAATCAGATTGTAGGAATCACAGCAGGTAAATTTGATCCTGCTCCTTATCCTCAAATTGCGGTGCTTGACAATAGTTCCGGGAATATTTTCGTT
>JBBTGK010000227.1:0-5239 GCA_038060635.1 Cyanobacteriota bacterium
CTTTTTCTTTTCTTCCATACAAATATCTCACAAAATGAAGATATTTTTTCTTCTATTGATGAATTAATAGAAAGACAATTTTTAAATCATATAGAACATGAGTATCTTTTCCCTCATGATAGAGTAAGAGAAACCTTATATGATAGTTTAGATGAAGAACTTAGAAAAACATTACATGAAAAAGTTGCTAATACAATAGAAAGTGAAAACCTTTTATCTTTAGTTAACGTATCAGGAGAACTTGCTTATCACTATAGTAGAAGTAATGATCAACGAAAAGCAGCAAAATATCTTTTAACAGCAGGTTTTACTTCACCTGTAAGAATGGATTCATCTATGCTTTTAAAACAGGGCACAGATTTATTAGAAAAAATAGAAGAATCAGAATTAACAGAATCTTGGCTTAATAGTTATCTTTTTGAAGTTTGTAATAGAGATGAAAAAATTGTAAATAAAACAAAAGAAAATGCTGGAGAAAATTTCAATAAAAGTTTTATTTTAGAACTAGCTTGGAAAAAATTAGCTTGGATTAGTTATATGATTTCTCCAAAAATTTGTTTGGATACTTGTGAAAAACTAATTGATCATTTAATTAAAAAAGGTCTTGATATTAATGCTACCGCAGAATTTGAAAGTATAAGAGCCTCTAGTTATACAATGATGGGACAAAATGAAAAAGCTTTTTCTATTACAAACCCAATTATTGATGATGAAAGTTTCAAAAATACTCTTGTTCATGCTCTTATGACTTTTGGAAGATTAAATGGACTTCTTACCACAGGAAGATTTAGATTACTTGTAAAAGATATGGAATATACCGTTGATATTTTAGAGCAAAATTATTCAAAACTTCATCCTCCTTTAGTTTGGGCCTATGGTTTTAGTTCTTTTATTCGTGATGATGGTGTCGCTTGGTTAGGAGAAGTTATTGGACAAACAAAATATTATGATACTTTAACAGAAATTGCCAAAAAATTTAGTCATTTAGATCTTGATTTTTGGTCATACTATCCTGAAGTTGTTCGTAATTCTTTGATTGGTCAATACGATAAAATAAAATTTGTTCAAGAAAAAGTAATGAATATGGTAAAGCGTATGGGAAAACCGATTCAACATGAAAATAGATTCAATGTCTGCCTTGCTTTTGCTGCAATTCAAAATGGACAATTACTTGAAGCTAAATCTATGACAAAAAAAATAGTTGAACTTGGAAAGAGAATGAATAATTTTCATCAACAAGCAAATGGTTTTATTTTAGAAGGAATGATTCATCAAGAAGAAAATAAATTATTAGAATCTATTGAATGTTTTAAACAAGCCGTTGCATTAAGCCAAACTGAAGATGGGCAAATTAAAAATGATCAATTGATACCAGCTTTATATCGTTTATCTGAATCTTACATGAGAAATCATGATATAGATTTATCTTTTGATGCAGCAGAAAGAGCTCATGCTTTTGCGACTACCGAAGAATTTGAAAACCCTTATCATCTTGCTAATACATATAGATTATTAGGTCAAATTTATTCAGAAAAAAAAGATTATGAAAAATCACACGAATATCTTATGAAAAGTAATGATATTGCAAAAGAAAATGAAATGATAATTCAAGAAGCTTTTACTCAAGTTATTTTGGGTGAAATTTGGCAAGAAAGAAAAAAATTTGATATGACTAGAAATAGTTGGCAAAAAGCTATTGCAAAATTTAGAGAGATAAATAATGAATATCAAGTTAATAAAATAATACCAAGGCTTAATTCTGTTCCTAAGCCATCATTAGTAAAAAAATCAGTCGATTCAATAAGACCAGCATCTGAAAATACTAAAATGGGTTCTAGTTATAATATTCCCCGTGATGAAGGATCTACCGATAAAGTGTCAGAAATTGGTTATAAAGTTTTAGAACTTTTCTCTCTTTTAGGAATTAATGGCGGAGGCTCTTCTAATAAGCAAATGTCTGAAGAAGATTCTGAAGAAGCAAAATTATTATCAGAAAAACTAAAAAAAGTAGAAATAATTAATAATTTTGGTCAAATGCTTTTAAGTACCTTAGATTTGAATAAAGTACTTAATAATATAATAGAAAGAGCAATTGAAATTACTGATTCTGATAGAGCATTTTTGATGCTTTTAAATGAAAAAGGAGAACTTTTTTCTCAAGTTGTTAGAACAAAAGAAGGTTCTGTAGCAGAAAATAGAGTTTTATCTTTTAGTAAAACTTTTACTGAAGAAGTTCTTAAAACAGGAAAGCCAATTTGGGTTGCAGATGCTCAAGCAGATAATCGTTTTGCTACACAAAAAAGTGTACTTGCTCTTGATTTAAGAACTGTTATTTGTGTTCCTTTGAAAGATAGTACAAAAGTAATTGGTTTATTATATTTAGATAGACAATCGGTAGTAAAAACTTTTACTGAAGATGATCTTAATATGGTTGAATCTATTTCTAATTTTGCTAGTATTGCGATTGTAAATGCAAAACTTCATAGCCAAGCAAATGAAAAAAATGAAAAACTAGAAATGTTAAATGAACTTTCTAGAACTATAGCAAATGCTTTTACAAGAGAAGAACTTTTATACAAAGTGTTAGGTTTTGCAATAAGGATAACGGGTGCTGAAATTGGATATGTTTTAACAAATGAAGATTTAAAATGTGAAGCTAGTTTAAATAGAGCAGGAGATAGAGATATAGATGTAAAAACTAGTTCTAGTATTATCAAAAAAGTTTTAGAAACAGAAAAATCAGTTTCTTTAGTTGATACAATGGATGATAAAGCTATTAGTACCCAAGCAAGTATTATGGCTCTTGATATTAGAAGTGTTATGTGTGTTCCCTTAATAAGTAATAAAAAAGTTTTGGGTGTTATTTATGTTAGTAGTAAAACATTAGTAAAATCATTCAGCTATAAAGATTTATCTCTTTTAGAAGATATTGTGGGACAAACAGCCTTAGCACTTGATAATTTATCTCTTTTAGATGTTGAAATAAAACAACAGCAAATGAAACAAGAACTTAATATTGCTAAAAATATTCAAGCCTCAATGTTACCATCATCTGATCCAGAATTTGAAAAACTAGATATTGCGGGTTATTCATGCTCTGCAACGGAAGTTGGTGGCGATTATTATGATTATATAAATTTAGATGAAAGTAAGTTTGCTATTGCATTTGGTGATGTAACAGGTCATGGAGTTTCTGCTGGTTTACTTATGGCAATGGCAAAAAGTTGTTTATTTGTTCAATGTAAAGTTGATTATAATGTTTTACCGGTTATGAATATCTTAAATCAAATGATTTTGGGTAGTAAAACCGATAGAAAATTAAGAATGGGTTTTTTATACTCAATTTTTGATTTTAATGATAATACTATGACTATTTCTTCAGCAGGGCATCCATTACCTTATTATTTTAAAAATGAAATAAAAGATCTAGAACCAATAAAAATAATTCCTTCTTATCAATTAGGAGTAAAAGAAAGTACAAAATTTAGAGAAGCAAAAATTACTTTAGCAAAAGATGATGTATTAGTATTTTATACAGATGGTATAACAGAATCAAGAAGTGTTGATGGAGAAGATTATGGTTATGATAGGTTTGAAGATTTTATAAAAGAACATTCTCATTTATCGGCTAAAGATCTAAGAGATAAAATTTTAGAAGATTATCATGCTTTTACTAAAGGTATTGAAGAAGCTGATGATGATGTAACTATTGTTGTTGTTAAAGTTAAATAGAAATTATTTTTGTATTACAAATTTATTTAGTCTATATAACTATTTTAGAATAAGAGTTAGAGCAAATTCAAAAATAATCTTTTTTAAGATAAAATATTAAATAGTACTATTATATTTAAAAAATTAACTATGAAATATCTAAAATTTAACTTAATAATATTGTTAATAATTATTTTTCAAAATAAAGCTTATCCTAATAGTCCTATTCCTTTTGATACATGTGATTTCAGGATAGTAAAATATTCTGAAAAAAAGAATCTATTAGGTATTTATCAAGGTCAAAATGGAAATTATTCCCCTATGCTATTCAGGCTATATGATATAAAAAACAAAAAATTTTTAAATAGTATTAATATACCTTTTTATGTTGATGATTTTATTTTTAGCAATGATTCAAAATATGTTGCACTTATATCTAATCACAATCTTATTATAAGAAATTTAGAAACTAATAAATCTGAAAAAAATATTATTTTAGATAAAAACATATCTCATAAAATCTATAATCATGAAGGTGGATTCTACGTAAAAAAGATTATTTTTAACCCAATAAAAAATTATGAATTATCTGTATTATATTCAAATGGTAGCATTTTAATTATTGATACTAAGAATAATAAAAGAAAAGCTTTTAATTTACTGACAAAAAAAAGAGAGCCTGATATAAAAGAACCTGATAAAAATGAAGATGATTGTCCTGATAAAGATGGAATCAAGAGTAGCCCAGCGAAACTTAGTGAAATTATTAAAACAGAAGAAATAGATTATTTTAATATAGAATATTCTAATGATGGAAAAAAAATATTAACTACAGATGGATACAAAACTTTTTTAGTTCTTGATTATAATAAAGGGGAAATTATAAAAAAAATGACTCTTACAGGAAATAAAAAAAATAAGATTATAGACGAATTTTCATATGATATTAAAAAAAATGAATTGATATTATGTTCAAAAGATGGTTATTTTCATAAAAGTAATATAAATTTTTCAAATAAAATAATTTTAGAACAATTTAGTACACTAAGTAAAATAGATTGGCAAAGAAATTTGTATGGTGAAGATAGAAGTATTATTAATAAAAATTCAATCCAAAGTATTACCCTAAAAGAACATAACTATTATGACTACAATAAATTAAAACCTATTATAAACAGTTACATAAGTATTTTAGACATTAAACAAAATAAAATTATTCAAAGAATTGAATGTAAAAAATAAAAAACAATATTTTTATTTGTGAATTAAAATCTGATAAACCTTATATTAGTGATTATGAAAACCAATTTAAAAGTTCTAATGCTTTTCTTGATTATCTTTCATCTTTATTTCATCATTTTTATGACATTGATTTAAAAAAATTTAAAAGAAAAAATATCTTATTTATGAGTGGGCCCATAAAACAAACTACGGGAACTAAATATAACCTGAGTTCGATAAATTTATCTTATCAAATGTACTGATAATAGGTAATACAAAATAAATAAGATGAATTATAATTAGTTTT
>JBBTGK010000228.1:0-1541 GCA_038060635.1 Cyanobacteriota bacterium
AAACTCCTTTATAATCAACATCACCAGTTAATTTACCTTCACTATTTCTATTCGTTCCAACATCAATAATTACAGCATTTTCTTTAACCATATCAGCTTTTATAATATGCTCTTTTCCTACAGCTGCTATTAATATATCCGCCTGTTTTGTTATTTCACCTAAATTTTTAGTTTTAGAATGACAAATAGTAACTGTAGCATTTTCTGCTAACATCATTAATGAAAGTGGTTTCCCTACAATATTACTTCTTCCTACAATAACAACATGCTGCCCTTCAATTGGTATTTCATATCTTTTTAAAAGTTCCATAATCCCTGCTGGAGTACATGGTTTTAAACAATTTTTATCTGACAAAAGTAACTTAGCTTGATTTATAGGATTAAAAACATCAACATCTTTTTCTACTGATATCGCTGAAATTATTTCTTTTTCATTAAGATGTTTTGGTAAAGGTAATTGAACCAAAATACCATGAATAGATGGTTCTGAATTTAATTCATCTATCAAAAGTAAAAGCTCTTTTTGAGTTGTTTCAGATGAAAGAAAATAAGCTTCAGAATAAAAACCTATTTTTTCACAAGTTTCTACTTTCTTTTTTACATATATTTGAGAGGCAGGATCTTCTCCTAATAAAACAACAGCTAAACCTGGTTTATATTCATGTTTCTCTACTATTTTATCTATTTCAAGTTGTATTTCATAAAGAATTTTTTTTGATATTGCTTTTCCATCTATTATTTGTGTCATTTTATTAATTTCCTATATTACAATGCCATTTTTGATAAAGAACTTAATTGCTCTTTATTTCCAAGTGCTAAAAGTTTATCACTAGATTTTAAAATATATTCTGGGTTTGGGTTTGAAATAAAAGATCCATCTTGTTGCTTTACTGAAATTATTACAGCCCCTGATATTGCTCTTATATTTGAAGAACCTATTGTTATACCATCTAATTTTGAAGAAAAATTTATACTTATTTCTTCAATATTTAAATCATATTCATGATTATGTAAAACTGTATCTAAAAAGTCTAAAACTGATGGATGAGTAATTGCAGAAGCAATTCTTCTGCCTCCTATAACATAAGGTGCAACAACAGTATCAGCTCCAGCTCTTTTTAATTTATCAATAGAATCAACATGATCTGCTCTTGATATTATTCTGATATTTGGATTCAAAACTCTTGCACTAAGAGTAATAAAAACATTTAAAGCGTCATCTGTTAAAGCACAAATAATACAAGCAGCTTTTTTTATTCCTACAGAAATTAGATCTTCATCTTTTGTAGCATCACCATTAAAAACTAAAAAACCATGTTCGGATGCTTCTCTCAATATTTTGTCAGATTTATCAATAATAATTATATTTTTGATATTTTTAAATCGAAGTTCTTCACAAACTTCTCGACCTATTCTTCCATAGCCACAAATTACATAATGATCTTCCAATTTATTTATTTTCCTTAATCTTGATTTTAAAATTAAATAGTTTCTAAAATCATTGTCTAATAATAAACCTGATATATATAATATCATTGATG
>JBBTGK010000228.1:1551-6015 GCA_038060635.1 Cyanobacteriota bacterium
CCACACCTATAAAAATTACAAAAATAGTATGAATTCTTCCAGCAAAAGATAGTTCATGAGTTTCGCCATATCCTATAGTAGCAAGAGTTATAATCGTCATATATAAAGCATCAAAAAAATCCCAGTTTTCTAGCCTCATATAACCTGTTACAGAAATAACAACAATGGATATAAATACTAGTAAAAAAACTAGAATTTTGCTAAAATAGTTTTCCTTTGAATTCATTTTAGTTATTCGATTTTTTTTATAGATATATTAATTTTTTTCATAGCTTAATTTTTTCGTATATAATAAAAAGCATCTAATAATTCTAGTCCAATTTCACCAGCAGAATAATTTAAAATTATAAAAAGTAAAATCAGAAAAAGTAAAATCAAAATAAAAAAAGTTCCTAAATAAATCAAAGCTGAGTTAAATAGGGTTTTTGAAAGATTATTAAAAAAAGTAAAAAATAGAACTAAACCATAGAAAAATAAAGAAAGTAATAACATTCCCTCAGATTTCCAATAAACCAAACTAAATGCAATCAAAGGTAAAAAAAATAAATATAATATTTTTTGATATTTATTAAGGTTTTTAATAATTTCTTCTTTTTTCATTAAAAAAGCTTGTTTTAAATAATAATAATTCTAATTATTCTGTTTACTAATCTAACATAAATTCTAATTTTGAGATGATTTTTATAAAACTCTTTAAAATATTTGCTAAAACTTAACTTTGATTATATCAAACTTTAAAATATTTATCATATAAAATATACACAAGTAAAAATCGTGATATAATCCTCAAGATTTATAATTAAAATATTTAAATTTTCTTAATTATGTTTAGTTCTTTTTCAAAAAATTTTATAAAATTTGTGCCGTTAGCATTGGTTTTTATCTCTTCATTTCCATCATTTGCAATGGAAAATTATTTAAAAAAAATAACTGATTCAGATGGTTCATTAAAAAGATTATCAGAATTAAAAATCCTAAAAGTTGGAGCAGATCCAAATCTTGGAATGCCTTATTTAAAACAAGAAAATAAAAATAATTTTAAAGGATTTGAAATTGATGTATCAAATTATATAGCAGAAAACTTTGATTGTACTTCAAAAATAATTCCTACAAATTGGGAAAATCTTTTTTTAGGATTAGAACAAAAAAAATATGATATTGTAATAAGTGCTATTGAAGAACCAGAAAAAAAACTGTCAAAATATCAAAATATATCTTTTTCAAAACCTTATTATATAAATTCTTATCATATTGTTACCAAAAAAGAATCTAAAAATATTAGAATAATTACAGACCTAAAAAATAAAAAAGTAGGCATTATAGATAATTCTTTTGGTGAAGTTCTTATTTCAGAGATAAACAAACAAAAAAAGTATAATATTAATAAAATAAAATATAATAGTATAGATGAGCTATTTTCTGGATTAGAAAAAAATTTAGTTGACTCAATAATAATAGATACTCCCATTGCAACATGGAAATGTGAAAATGAAAATATCAATTGTAAAAAAATAGGTTTACCTATATACTCAAAAGGTTACGTTATAGCAATTAGAAAAGAAGATAAATCATTAGTTAATGCAATTGATATGGTTTTATCTGAATCTAAAAAAAATAAAAAACTAAATGAAATAATTAGTAAGTGGAATCTTGACTAGGATTAAGAGGTAATATATATGGCAAATCCTTTTTATGTAGAGTTTACAGGTGATGATAGAATAAAGTTTGAATCTAAAACCGCTGGAAATAAAATAAAAGGCTTAAGAATCAAATATCAAACATCAATTAAAACTGCTAAAGTAAATTACTCTATTGTAGGAGTTGAACCTTTTTTTGAATATGAATGGGTAACTGTTGTAAAATATGATAATTTAAAAGGTGAAGCAATAAAAGATCTCATGAGACCAACTCCTGTAGCTTTTTCACCACATGGTTTACATATTAAAGAAAGTTGGGGAATGTTAGATAATTCAGCTTTTTTAGAAAAAGTAATAAGTGATATAAAAACTTGGGTTGAATTAAGAATAAAATATGATCCAAAATTATATTCTATAGATCCAGAAAAAAAAGTTATGGGTGATAAAAATTTAGAACGAACACAATTATTAGTAAGATATCTTTTTTCTGAAAACCCTAATGCAACCTTAGAAATGAATAAAATTTATCCTAATCAAAGTATGATAGCTGTTCCTCGCCCAGAAGAAGATGACTGGTTACTCGAACAAAATTCTGTTGCTGCAAATAGAATAGAAAAAAGAGCTCATATGGGTGATCCAGATATAATAACTTTAGGTCAAATAAGAGTTCTGACATATCAAAAAGCGATGGTAGAAAATATATAATGATGTCCTCTGCTTTGGGTTTTGTAAAAGAAATTGGAAAAGTTTCTAACTTTATAATAGACACAATAGTTTGGGGTTTTAGACCACCATTCTTTTTTGCTGAAGTAATAAAATCAATGAGAAACATATCATTTCAATGTTTGCTTCCTGTTATCGCTGTTGTAGGCCCAACTGGTATGGTTATTTGCCTTCAAGGTCTCATTGTTATGAAGCTTTTTGGTGCCGAAAAATTATTAAGTAGTTTATTAGCCGAATCTATTGTAAGAGAACTATCTCCAATTCTTGCTAGTATAATGGTTGCAGCTCAGGCTGGAAGTTCTGTTGCTGGAGAAATTGGAACAATGAGAGTAAAAGAAGAAATAGATGCGATGGAAGTAATGTCTGTTAATCCATTTCAATATATAATAATTCCAAGATTAATAGCCTTAGCATTGGTTTGTCCTTTATTAAATGTAATTGCCTCTAGTTGTGGAATGATGGGCGGATATCTAGTTTCAGTTGTTTTAAAAGGAATAAATCATGGAGTTTTTGTTGAAAATCTTTTTGAATATTTAAAATTATCGCATATAATGGGAGGAGTACTAAAATCTTCCATTTTTGGTTTGGTTGTTGGTATAGTAAGTTGTTATAGAGGATATAATGTAACTGGCGGGGCTTTAGGAGTTGGTAAGGCAGCAAATAATACAGTAGTCCATTCAATACTTCTTATTGTTATGATTAACTACTTTTTGACTAATCTTTTGTTTAATTTATTTGATTAAGGTAATAAAAATGTTGAAAAAAACACTTATAGCATTAGTTTCATCTTTTGTCTTATTCTCAGGTACTGCTTTTGCAGAAGATAAAACACCTAAAGAAGAGACTAAAAAAACACCAGAAAATGTAAAAGTTATGGAAAAAGAAGTTATTTCCAAAATTTTGAGTGTTGATGTTTTACCAGAAAGAGATACAGATACTTATACAATAAAATCATTGGGAAACATAAAAAATAATACAAATTCTTCTTTAAAAAATGTAAAAGTAAAAGTTCAGTTTTTAGACAATAATAAAGTTGTAATCGATGAAATATACGCAGATACTATAACTAGAATTGAACCTGGTGAAGAAAAAGGCTTTAAAGTTGAAAAAATAATTAATACCAACGTTAATCAATTTAATATTCGTTCAATGTCAAAAGTAGATAGTTTTGAAAATGTTAATATTATTACTATTTCAGAATGGATTTTACAAGGTAAAAAAGATGAATTAAAATACTGGGATGTAAAATTTAATGCCCCAGATTTTCAAGATGAAAGTAATTTAAGAAATTATGCAATAAAAACTCTTGCAGAAGTAAAAAATGATGATAGAGATTATGATAAAGCTCAAAATTTAATTAATGAACTAAAATATGTTGACGGATTAAGAGCTTTAGAAACAAATGATTATACTAATGCTTTTATTCAATTAACTAGTGTTATTCCTAATAGAAAATTTGGTGATAAAGCCGAAAAAGCTCTTGTTTTATACAGACCTAAAATGATATATGATAAAGCAAAGGTTTTAATTGCAAAAAAGAAATATGTTGAAGCTTTACCTTTGTTAAGAGCAATTCCACCTAAAACCGATTATTATAACTTTGCAAGAAAAGAATTAGTTAATATTCATTTTTTTATGAGCCATAATAAAGTGAGTTCTAAAGATTTAGATCTAAAAGGTTATACCGATGATCAAGCAAGAGTTATAAAATTGATGGAAGCTTTTCCAGAATATATCTATAATGATTTTCCTAGTAAAAATATAACTACTTGGGTTTTTCCAGATTATTCAAGATTTCATTTTGATTTTGAAGGAAAGCTTGTAAATTTAAAATTATATCCTCTTTTTTAATATTAACAAAAAAGATTTTTGATTATATAATTATTTTATTATTTTGACTATATTTAGAAGGTAATTTATGATTGGTTACGTAACACTTGGAACAAATAAATTTGATGAAGCTGCTAAATTCTATGATGAGTTATTAGCTGAGTTTGGAGCTAAAAGAGCTATGGATTTTGGAACATTTATTGCTTGGTCTGCGGCAAAAAATCAACCTATGTTAGCACTAACACTTCCTTATAATAAACAAGAAGCAAACTTT
>JBBTGK010000229.1:0-10978 GCA_038060635.1 Cyanobacteriota bacterium
TTAAAATAGGAAATTATCCAATGTGTTTGTTTCGAAGCGTTTTTAAAACGCTCCTTACATAAAACCTCCCAATTTTTTTATAGACTAATTATATATATGGAATGATATTTATTTAATTATTACCATTAAAACAAAAATGTTTTTTCATCACAACTATTCAATTTGTAAATAAAGAGTTAAAATTACAAGTATCTTAAAAAAAAATTTTGATCCTTACAGGAGGAAATAAAGATGACTACAGAAACATTAACTCAACCCATGGAGTTAGGTATTTTTATTGATGGTAAATTTGAAAATTCGTTATCTGGAAAAACATTCAAAGTTTATAACCCAGCAACAGGAGAAGTTATTGCCAATGTTCAAGAAGGTGATAGAGAAGACATAAATAGAGCTGTTATGGCTGCAAGAAAAGCTTTTGGTGCTTGGTCAGAAATGCCAGCCGCAGGTAGATCAATACTTTTAAATAAATTAGCTGATCTTTTAGAAGCTAAAAAAGAAGAATTTGCTGCACTTGAATCTCTTAATACAGGAAAACCAATGGTAGAAAGTCTTTTTGTTGATATGGGTTTAGCGGTTGATTGTTTTAGGTTTTTTGCTTCTGCATCAAGATTAATAAGAGGCGAAACTATTCCTGTTCCATCAGGACATTTTGCTTATACTATGAAAGAACCTATTGGTGTTGTTGGTCAAATAATTCCTTGGAATTTTCCTTTAACAATGGCTGCATGGAAATTAGGTCCTGCTCTTGCTGCTGGTTGTACTGTTGTTTTAAAACCAGCTGAACAAACACCAATTACCATATTAAAATTTGCAGAACTTATTACAGAAGCTGGAATTCCTCAAGGCGTAGTTAATATTGTTCCAGGATTTGGAGAAACAGCAGGTGCTGCTTTAGTTGATCATGAAGATGTTGATAAAATAGCTTTCACTGGAGAAACCAAAACAGGAAAACTTATAATGGAAAGAGCTGCAAAAACACTTAAAAAAGTTTCTTTAGAACTTGGTGGTAAAGCTCCAAATATAATATTTGAAGATGCTGATCTTGATATGGCTGCAAAAACTTCTGCTTGGGCAGTATTTTTAAATCAAGGACAAGCTTGTGTTTCTGGTTCAAGATTATATGTTCAAGAAAGTATTTATCCTCAATTTATGGAAAAATTAGTTGATTACTCTAAAAAAATAAGAGTTGGTAATCCTATGGAAATGTCAACACAAATAGGTGCTGTTTCTTCTCAAGAACAATTTGATAAAATAATGAGTTATATTGAAATAGGAAAAGAAGAAGGTGCTAAGTTATTAACAGGTGGTAATAAAGTTGGTGGAGAATTTTCTAAAGGTTTATTTATAGAACCAACAATTTTTGAAGCTACTCAAAAAATGAGAATAAATCAAGAAGAAGTTTTTGGTCCAGTTTTATCTGTAGTAAAATTCAAAGATTTAAATGAAGCTGTAGAATTAGCAAACGATAATCAATATGGTCTCGCTTCTGCTGTTTGGACAAGTAATCTTTTAACTGCTAATACTATGATTAAAAAAATTAAAGCAGGTACAGTTTGGGTTAATACTTACAACTTTATTTGTCATGAAGTTCCTTTTGGTGGTTATAAACAAAGTGGAATTGGAAGAGAAATGGGATTACAAGCTTTAGATCTTTATTTAGAAACAAAATCTGTAATAGTTGATATGGGTGCTAATACACCTAACTGGTATGGATTATAAGATATAAATTTTATGCAGGGATTTGATTCATCAAATCCTTGTGTTTTTAGATAAATTTATTCTAAATTAAAAAAGCACTCATTTATAGAGTGCTTTTTTTTGTTTCTATCTAAAAAATATTGCTGAAATATAATATTTTTGTAGTGGTTTGATTAATCAAACCGCCTTTACATCAATACTAATAAAAAACTAATATTGTAGAGGTTTGATTAATATGACCTAAATATTGTTCTCCATAAGTACTAAACCCAATAGTAGGAATATCTTCAAAAACTTTTCCATAAGCCTCTGTTTGATCTTTTGCTTCTAATTCAAGTGTTCTTAAAATACAATTAAAATTTATCATTGATTTTATTTTTCTCTTTTGATTAGCTAAATCTAAATCCCTTTTTGTATCATCTACAATATTCCCACTTTCAAGTAAAGATAGTTCCATATTTTCAGATACATTGCAATAAAAAACCATTGCATCATCTTTTGTTTGTTGAGGACTTCTTACAAAAGGTTCATCATTTGCCATTAAGCCAAGAGGATGATGCATAAAATATTTACTTGCATCATTAATATCTATACCTATTAAATCTGTATAAGCTTTTACTGCTGGAATATTATTAAATTCATAAACTGTTCTTGTTTCAGAATTTATTTTGGTAGGAATAAGTTTTTTATCAAGAGCTTTAAAGCTTTGGGTTTTTATAATATCAAAATCAACTTTAGGTTTTAATAAGGCTAAAATTGCTGAGTTACTAAAAGCTTTACCATTATAAAAAACATGGGTTTTAGTAAATTTAAGATCATCTCCTGTGCTTCCTCCTACAAAAGGAATATTTGTTAGATCTCCAATTCTATCTATGATTTTTTCTTCAGCAAGACTTAATCCATCAATTAGTGTAAGACCAACATATTTTTTGAAATCCATTTCTTGCATTTTTGATTCATAATGACTTTCAAAGTTTTTAAAAGCTAAATCGACAGCATCTTTTTTATTTAAATCATCTAAAACTTCTACAGAAAAATCTTCTATTAAATCATCTGAAAAAGCCATAGCTACAATAGAATTTTTTAGCATTAAACCACTTATTAATTCTCCTGATGTTGTACAACCAAATGTTTTTAAACTTGAAAAATTATTTTGCATTTCAGCTGCAATTTCATTTGGATCATAATTAGATGAAGCAAAAAATAGAACTAATTTTAAATTATTTTCATTAGAAAATTTTTCTTTTATTTCTTGCGAAGCTTCTTTAGAAGATGTATTTGTAGAATAAGCAATTTTAACACTCATTATTTTTACCTTATAAAATATATTAGATTTCTATGACAAGATTAAGATCTTTAATAATAGTTTGTAACTTTCCTATTATAATTGGATCATCCTCTGATTCATCATTAAATTTATCTGGATTAATACCTTTAAGGATAAGTTTGATTTTAGTTGGATTAATTAAAGTTGGATTACCATTACATCTAACTTTAATTATCTGCTCAACTAAATTTTTAATTTGACCAGCCATAAAAAACCTTTATTAAAATTTATTACTTAATTATATTACAAAAAATATCTATAATCTTTAAATTTGGATTAAATTTATATTTAATGTAAGAAAGATCACTTAATATTTTTATATTTCTTTATACGAATTATTCAAATATATAATTATTCGATTTTATAAAATATTCAAATTCCAATGAAAATTTTTTCTCTACAGATATATTTATTTTGATTTTATCTGAATATTCTACATTTAATAATTCAGAATTAAAATCTTTTATTTTATGTTTTAAAATATCAAAAAAATCATAAGCTATAGTTATCTTATAAGTTTGTTTTTCAACTAGTTTTTTTAATTGGGTCGATAAAATAGCATCTTCTGTTATTTTAGAATAAGCATCTATTAATCCTCTAACACCTAATTTTGTTCCTCCATAATACCTTGTTACTATAGCAACTACATTAGTTAAATTATATTTTTGAAGTGTGTTTAAAATTGGTTTTCCAGCTGTTCCTGCTGGCTCGCCATCGTCAGATGAATGCATGTTATTTCCATTAATACCTGTTATATAAGCCCAGCAGTTATGAGTAGCATCTTTATATAATTCAGATGTATTAGAAATAAAATATTTTATATCTTCAAAATTATCTGCATATTCTAAATGAGAAATAAAAATTGAATTACTTAACTTTATTTCTTTTGTTAAATAAGTATCTATAATATAAAAATCTTTGTTTTTATTCATTACTTACAAATATCTCTTATAAATGATTCAAATTCATCAATAACTATTTCATTCTCAAAAATAAGATCATGAGAATTAATTATTTTTTCTTTTAAATATTCTCTATATTCTTTATTATTAGCAATTTCGTATATTTTATTTATGTAATCATTATCATTATCAAAACTAATCTCTTTTATATTAGCTTGTTGGTAAATAGCCTTGGTAAAATTTTCTTGCATATTTTTACCATAAAAATTCGGCATTGGTGTTCCACATAAAAAAGAATCATAGGATGTGTTTGTACCTGAATATGTTTTTATATCTAAGCTAACATCTGCTTTCTTTATAATTTCTAAATACTCAAAATGTTCAATTCTTGGTATAAATAAAATTCTTTCAAAAAGATTATTCAAATTATTTTTTAATCTTTCTTTTAATAAATTAGTTATTCCATTGTATTTATCTTCAATTATAACAATAATTCCTTTATTATCTTTTTCTAAAATATTTTTGAATAAAATATCATAATCAGGTAATAACTTTCTAATATTTTGAGAGTATAAATAGATATTTTTATTATCAGGTAGATATTTATTATTGTAATTAGACGATTCATTTAATTTATTTTTTTTATAAAAAACAGGTATATTATTTAACAAATAAACTTTTTCAGAATAAAAGTCTTGATAATTATCTAATTCTAATTTTTTTGAGGAAATAAAATAGTCAATATTTTTTATTCCTGATGTACAAGGAACACCCCAACTTGTTACTTGAATTTTAGCTGGTTTTAGATGAGGTAAAATATAATTAAAAAAATGTGAGCCTATTTCCCAATAATAAAGTACATCAATTTTTTGACTATGTATTTTTCTATAAGATTCAAATAGATTATTATTATCAACCTCAATATATTCTATCGTTTCACTTAATATCTTTGGTTTTATTTTAATTAATCCTGTTTTTTTTGGGCATATAATACTTATTTTAAAATCTTTTATAGCTAATTTTTCTAAAAATCCTGAAAGAGATTTAACAAAAATATCTTCATGACCATCTGTTACCAAAAATGATATGTGTATTTTATCATTCTGAAAAAAAGTTGTTTTTAATGGTTGAAAGCTTTTATTAAATATAGAAGAAAATTTTTCTTTTAAATTTTTATCATTATCTCCATAAAATCTCAATATATATGGAGGAATAAGATTTAGTTCTGCTATTGAATTATAATCAAATTTATAATTTGAAAAATCTTGTTCTAAAAAATCATTAAGTCTATTTTTAGCTTCAATTATTTCATTATTATTTTTAGCTATTATAGGTAAATTCAATATTTCAGCTAATTTATATATTATTTTGTTATTTGATTTTCTATCTAATTTTTTATATATTTCACTACTTCTATTATAATTACCAAATGCTTCATAAGAAAATTTTGCCAAATTATGATTAAAAATTATATTATCAGATAGCTCAACTGATTTTTCATAATGTTTAAGAGCTTTATCATATTCTTTTTTATTTTTTAAAACATAAGCCAAATTATTATTTGTTTTATCACTATAAGGATTTATAGCTAATGCTTTTTGATAGTATTCGATAGATTCATCAAATTTTTCTAAATACATAAAAATTGTTCCTAGATCATAAGAATAATCAAAATTATTAGGATTAATATTAATAGCTTTTTTGTAATATTCAATTGACTCAATTTTTTTATTATTAGTACTTAAGGTATTCGCTGTTAAATATAAAATAATATCATTATTAGGAAATTTTGAAAGAGTATTTTTACAAACTAATTCGCATTTATCAAAATTTTTTATACCAAATAATACTTTTATTAGATTTACATAATTATAAATATTTTCAGGCTGTTTTTGAATCATTCTATCTAAAAAAAATAAAGATTCATTTATTTTTCCCAAATGAAAATATATTGTTCCCAATGCTGGTAAAACATCAATATTTTCAGGATCAAGTCTCAAAACTTCTTTATAAATTGCTTCTGTTTTTATTAGATCTCCATAATTTTGAGCTATTATTCCTTGTTCAATAAGTTTATCTATATTATTCATATTTAAATATTTGTTTTTATAAAATCAATAATTTCTTCTAACTTAGCTCCTCTAGAACCTTTAAATAAAATATCAACTTTTTTATTAGAATATTTTTCTATAATATATTTACTTGCGTCTAGATTATTTGCAGAAAAAAATATTTTTGTTTTATTTGATTCTGATTTACTTGTTTCAAATCCTTTTTTTATATTAATAGCATTATTTCCAACTACTATTAATTCATCAAAATTAAAAGAACTACAAAAAAGACCTAATTCATAATGATATTTTTCTGAATAATTACCTAATTCTTTCATTTCACCTAAAACTATTATTTTTTTATTTGATAAACTAGGCATATTTATAAAAGTTTCAATAGAAGCTTTCATAGATTCAAAATTTGCATTATATGAATCATTTGTTATATTTAAATTTTTTATTTTTATTGATTCACTTCTACCAGAAAGATTTTCAAAACTTAAATCTATAAAATCAGGATATTCTATATTTAAAATTTTACCCAAAGCTAAAACTAAAAGAGCATTTGATATTTGATGTTTACCTTGTACTGATAATAAAACACTATGATTTTTTTTTGTTTCATTATCAAAAAATTCAAAAAATTGTTTATCATTTTCAAACCAACTTTTAGTCATATATAAAATTGATGATTCATCTTCTACTAAATTTATTTTTAGAAGATTTTTACTGTCATATTTTTCAGCTAATTTATTCAAGTATTCATCATAAGCAGGTATAATTATTTTTTCATCATTTGATAATAAAAAAGTTGCTAATTCCCATTTTGCTTCAGCAATATTTTCTTGTGTTTCTAATAATTCTATATGAGCTGAACCAATACCAGTTATAATACCAATATTGGGTTTTGCTATGTTTGCTAATTCTGCAATTTGTCCTTTACCTCTCATACCCATTTCTATAATTACATTTTTATGACTTTCATCAATTTCCAATAATGTTTTTGGAACTCCTATTTCATTATTAAAATTAGCTTCAGTTTTATATACATGAGAAAATTGTTTTAAAAAAGCATAAGCTAATTCTTTAGTAGATGTTTTACCAGAACTACCTGTAATTCCAATAACAAACGGGTTTAATTTTTCTCTTATAAATGTAGCTGTATTTTGATATGCTTTTAATACATTTTCAACTTCAATATAAGTTTTATCTTTTTGAATTTCTATTTTTTCATTTTTTTCGATGAAACAACCTGTAGCTCCATTTATAAAAGCTTTTTCTATAAAATTATGACCATTAAATTTTTCACCACTTAAAGGAACAAAAAAATCGCCTTTTTTTATATTTCTTGAATCTGTTGAAATATTAGAAAATTCAATATCATTTTTGCTAATAATTTTACCTGATGTTGCATTAACTAATTCTTCTAATGAAATTCTCATTTTTACCTTTTTTTATTTTAGATCTAAATTTTATTAATAAATACCAAATTATTTCTTTATTGTATATATTAAAACCAAAACAAATTTTTTAAAAATTATGATAGTTTATTTATTATTTACTTAGATTTTATAAATTTACTGTTAAAATTATATCAAAATAAGAAAATTCAGCAAGAAAAAAGCTAAATTTTTATATAAAAAATTATAATTAGATTGAATGAATCTACTTAATATATTATAATAAAGCATGTTTCTATGAATAAAAAATAAGGAATTATTTTATGAGTGATCAAACAAGAGAAATTGCATTAACACTTAGAGATAAATTTAAAGATAAAACTAAATTAATTGAATATCATAGGCATGTAATTGCTTATCTTTTTAAAGTTGTTGAAGATACCCTTAATGAAATAAGAACAGATCTTATCAATTTAGGTGGTGATGGTAATTTAGTAAAATTTTATCGTTCGCCAGATGATTCTTTTGTCGTAATAAAATTAGGCGAAGCTTTAGGAACTGTTTTTTCTTATCCTAAAATCGCTATATCTCCATCAGAACATCAAGGTCAAAATGGATATTGCGGTAGAGCAATATTTTTTAAAGGTGATTATAGAAATTTAGAATTTGAAGACCCTTCTCAATTAACAACAATGGAAGAAGATTCATTATTTATATTTTTAGATAGTGTTTTATATCATTTGGTTTCTCCAATTGGTTTCCATAGAACAGATATTCCAAGATTTGTTTATTTGATACTTTCATCTTTAGTTCAATTTGATGAATTACATTATAGTCCTGTTTATGAAGCGATTGTAGAACAACAAGCTCAAACAATCCATAATGCTCAACATAGACCTCAACAACCAGGTAGATAATTTTTATTTTTTTCTAAAAGTTGTTGTTAAAAAATAATGTTTTCGTAAGGAACGCTTTAAGCGTTCCTTTTTAGATAAGATATATTAGTTTCTGCGCGGAAACTTTAAGTGTAAAAATATCCACTTTTAAATAAATTTATTCATCTACAATTTTTATATTATAATTATTTAAAATTATCTATAAACGATTAAATTAAAAATATATATACTTTATCTTGATAATATATTCAATCTATATTTAAATTCCTAATATTTTAGGTTAAAATACACTAAGTAAAAATTTAAAATAATTATATTCTTTAGGAAAAATAAAATGAAAATACTTTATGGTGTAGTTGGTGAAGGAATGGGACATGCTATTAGAAGCCAAGTTGTTATAAAGAAATTATTAGAAATGGGACATGAAGTAAAAATAGTTGTTTCTGGAAGAGCTTACGAATTTTTGAAAAAAAGTTTTGAAGGTGTTGATAAAATTTGGGGTCTTACCATGGTAATGGAAGATAATGAAATTCAAATAAAAGAAACAGCTTTAGAAGTTTTAAAAAATTCTTTAGAAGGGTTACCTGAAAATATAAAAAAATATTTTAAATTAACAAAAAAATTTGAACCAGATTGTGTAATAAGTGATTTTGAAACTTGGTCTGCTTTATATGGATATAATAATAGAATTCCTGTAATCAGTATAGATAATATGCAAATTATTAGAAGATGTTGGCACCCAGATGAAATTTTGCGAGGAAGACATAAAGAATGGAATTTAGCAAAAAGTGTTATAAAAAGTAAAATTCCTACAGCAAATCATTATTTTATAACAACTTTTTTTCAAGCAAAGATAAAAAAAGAAAAAACAACTCTTGTTCCACCTATTTTAAGAAATGAAATAATAAATGCAAAAACATCTGAAAAAGATCATATATTAGTTTATCAAACTAGTGAAACTTTTAAAGACTTACCTGAAATATTAAAAAAGTTTTCTGATATTCCATTTAAAATATATGGACTTAGAAGAAATTTAGAAACTGAAGTAAAAGAAGATAATTTAACATTTTGCCCTTTTTCAGAAAAAACTTTTATAGAAGATCTTGCTTCAGCAAAAGGTGTAATTGGTTCAGCTGGTTTTACTCTTGTTGGAGAAGCTGTTTATTTGGGAAAACCATATTTAGCTACTCCTGTTAAAGGACAATTTGAACAAATAATTAATGGAAGATATTTAGAGTATTTAGGTTATGGAATGCAAGATGAAAATTTAGACGAATTTTCTATTAAGTATTTTATAAAAAGCATAGAAGAGTTTAGAAGAAATCTTTTATCTTATCCTAAAAAAGATAATTCAGAACTTTTTGAAAAATTAGAAAAATTATTAAATTCACTATAATAAAATACTAAAAATTTAAACTACAAATTTAGAAAAATTAAATAAATAATCTATATATTTTTTAGTAATAATTTGTAGTTAATTCGTCTAATCTGTAGTTTAAAATATTCTCTAAATATTTATCAGATATAAATGGATTATAGAAATAATGTTATGAAAGAAAAAATAGATCTAACTCAATACAATAAAATTTTAATAGTGGGATGTTCATGTTCTGGTAAAACTACTTTAGCAAAAAAATTATCATCTAAAATAAATAGACCTCATATAGAATTAGATGAAATTTATTGGTTAGAAAATTGGACTGCTAGAAGTAATGATGATTTTAAAAATATTGTTTTGAAAAAACTTGAAGATAAAAAATGGATACTTGACGGAAACTATAGAATATTAAGAGAAAATATTTGGAAAGAAACGGATGTTATTATTTGGTTAAATTATAAATTTTCTACTATATTATATTCAGCAATGAAAAGAAGTTTCCGTAGAATATTTTTTAAAGAAAAAAGTTGTAATAATAATATCGAAACTTTATCAAGAACTCTTTTTAGTAAAAAATCTATTTTTTATTGGATTTATAAAACTTACAAACCTAGAAGAGAAGAATATAAAAAAATATTCCTCGAAGAAAAAAAATTTAATTTTATAGAAATAAATAATAGATATGAATTAGATTTATTTTTCTAATTTTTTATTTTTTAGAAATTTAATAGCACTTTCTATATTATTTACTTCTACTAAAGTTACACCATTTGGTCCAGCTTTTGAAGATGCATTCATTACTGTTAATTTTGTAAGCGGATTTTCAGCAGGTATTGTTATAAAATAAATAATTCCATTTTTTAAGAAATTTGGAAAAACATCTGTTCCTATAAAATTTTGTATTTCTCTTGAAAAATTTCCAGTTGCTTTACTTGAAGCTACAATCCATGCTATACCATTATTATTTTTACATTTTTCAAAACCAGAAGAAATTGAATTTTTAAAATCATCTAAACTTACATAATAATTTTGCCATGTATCTATAACTGCACAAACTTCTGAATTCCAAGTTTGTATCATTTTATTTTTTATTTCTGATATTTGCATAGAAACCTTTTTATATTTGTAAAAAAAAAATATTATATAAATAATATCATAAAAAAGAATTAGTATTTTGATATTAATATTAAAATTTTAAGAAAAGAAAGAAAAAAACAGCTTTAATAAATTAGATAGTTTTGATTTATTTTTAAACCTAGTATAAATAAACTTTATTAAAAAAAAGTCTTTACTTTTAGTATTTTTGATTAAATTGTATTTTTTGTC
>JBBTGK010000230.1:0-11206 GCA_038060635.1 Cyanobacteriota bacterium
GGATTTGATGCCCATGTTTCAGATAGACCTAGCACTACAGCAGCTATTTTTTGGAGTGTAAAAACCTTAACTCTAACTGGTGGAATAATGATTACAGCAGGTGATTCACCTTATGAATTTAATGGAATAAAAATATGTAATAATCAAGGTGCTTTGCTAAGAGATAAAACTACCGCAGAAATTGAAGAAGATATAGAAAATATAAAACAAGAAGGAATTCCAGAATTACCTATTACATCAGGTGAAATTATTGAATTTAATCCTAAACATTATTATTTTCATCAATTAAGTAATATTGTTAGTCTTTCAAAAATAGGTAAAGCGGGTATAGATATAACAGTTGATACATTCAATGCATCTCCTTCAAATTATTTAAGAGATATACTTATTAATTATGATTGTATGGTTAGAGAAGTAAATAATAAATTATCTTATGATTTTGGTGGACTTACTCCAGATTTACATAAAAAAAATCTTTTTAATCTTCAACAAACTGTAATTGCACCAAGAAATAATTTACAAGTAGGTTTTGCTATAGATGGAGATGGAAGTAAAATAAAAGCTATAGATATTTCGGGTTCAATTTTATCTGATGAAGCCGTTTTTTGCATTATTCTAAAACATCTATTTGAAAATAAAGGAATAAAAAAAGGGGTTGTTAAACCATTATCTGAAGGTAAATTAATTGATAAATTAGCTGCAAGATATAGTCTTCCTGTAATAGATTCAAAAACAAAAGATGGAAGAAGTATAAGCGAGGCATTGAGAGTTAATGATTGTGTTTTAGGTAGCACTTTGGATGGTGATTATCATATAAATTTACACCATATATTAGAAAAAGATGGTGTTTTAGCTATTTTATTAATACTTGAAGCAATGTCATATTATAAACAAAATTTAAACTCTATTTATAATCAAATTTGTCAAGAAGTTGAATAAATGCACATAAATTGGGGCTTAATAAGAAAGCCTAGCTCAAGAATAATATTATTAGATATTATTATGCTTTTTATTGCCCTTATTAATTTAGCATCTTTTTCATTTGATTTTACTTATATTACATTAAGAAACTTCTATTTTAATTATATTCCTTTTGTTATTTCTTATGATGCGATAAAAGGAATGGAACCACACGATTTTACTAAGGATTATTTAGAAAAAGCTGATGTTTTTTTTAATGAATCTTATCGATTAGGTTCTGAAACAGATCCTAATTTAACTCCTTCTTATGTTTATACTTTAGATCAAAAAAAAGTTGATGAATTAATAAACTTATCATTCAAAATGATAGATGAAGATCCTTTCAAACCTGCAAATAAAAGTGGGGAGCTAGAAGTAATAAAAGAACGTATAAAAGATTATATGAAAGTTGACATAAAAGATAAGTCAATGAGACCAAGTAAAAAAGGGTTTCAAGCCTTTTGGAATATGAATAAAGATAATATTAAAGAAAGAAAAGAATTTTTTTATAGTGAGCTTGAACCCATAATAAAAACTAATTATTGGAGAAAAATAGATAAAACAGGTAATTATGTTGATTATTATAGATATATTGATTCGGTTTTTGTTTTTATTTTTATAACTGAGTTTTTATTAATGTGGCGTTTTTCTATAAAAAGATATGGAGAAGATGAAAAAGTTTTATACCCTGTATATCATTGGTATGATATTGTAAGTTGTATTCCACTACAACAATTCAGATTTTTAAGACTTTTAAGAGTTATTTTTGTTTATATGAGATTAGTTAAAAAAGGTATTATTATTCCTACAGATAATCCAATAAAAAGATTAATTGAAAAATATACCCAAATCATAACCGAAGAGTTATCTGCAATAGTTTCACTCCAAATATTAACTGATATAGAAGAAAAAACTAAATTAGGAGTAAATAAAACAATAATAGAAGAAAGTATTGTTCCTCATAAAGATTTGATTAGAAATGTTTTAGTAAAAAATATCCAAAAAATTAGTATAAAATTAGTTAGAGAAAATAAATCTAATATTGTTGATTTTGCTACTATGGTTACCAGAAAAACTATTTTGGATATGCCTGAATATAAAACCCTTCATAAGATACCTTATGTTAAAGATAAAATCGAACAAATTATTTCTGAAAAAAATTTATCAAAAATGATTAATCAACATTCTGAAAATATAACTGACAATTTAGATGAAACCCTTCATAATCCTATAGGAGAGAAATTTTTAAATGATTTAACAGATGCTATTTTAGATGAAATAATAGATACTATGAAAGATGATGTAGTACAAGATTTGATGGAAAAAATTAATCTTCAATTTATAGCAGAATTAAAAGAAAGTACTAGTTTTAGAAAATGGAAATTAGATAAAGAATTAAAAAAGAAAAATACTGATAAACTTGTAGAGAATAAAAACATTTAAGAAATTTATGCAAAAAGAAATAGTAAATAAACTCATCCCCCTAGCCCCCTTCTCTTTTAAAAATAGAAGGGGGGAAATTTAAAAAATTTAATTGTTTTGAATTATAATAGTAAATAATTTTGGTTATGCAAAAAGAAATAGTAGCAAAAATAAAAGAAATACAAATAAAAGCAAAGTATATCGTAACAGATGTATTATCAGGAGAATATGAAAGTGCTTTTAAAGGTAGGGGGATAGAATTTTCTGAAGTTAGAGAATATATGCCTGGAGATGACATAAGAACTATAGATTGGAATGTAACAGCCAGAATGAATACTCCTTTTGTAAAAGAGTTTACAGAAGAAAGAGAACTTACAATCATGATTTTATTGGATCTTAGTGCCTCTCAAGAATTTGGCTCTTCAGACGATTCTAAAAAAGAAACTTCAACAATGTTATCATCAATTTTTTCATATTTAGCACTACGAAATAATGATAAAGTAGGACTTATTATTTTTACAGATAAAGTAGAAAAATATATTCCTGCAAAAAAAGGTAAAGATAATATTTGGAAAATTATAAAAGAAATATTGACTTTTGAGCCTCATAGTAAAAAAACAGATATTTCAGTAGCTTTAGATTTTTTTAATAAAGTAACAAAGAAAAAATCAGTTGTTTTTATTATTTCTGATTTTATTAGCAGTGATTTTGAAAAATCTATCAAAAAAATATCAAAAAGGCATGATGTTACAGCAATAAAAATTTTTGATGAAAAAGAAAAAAATATAGAAAACCATGGAATTACTCTTTTACAGGATTTTGAAACTGGAGAAATAATAGAATTTGATTCTAATAATAAACAAGATACTAAAATGTATAAAGAACTCTCTATTTTTGAAGAAGAAAGTCTAAATAAATTTTTTAAAATCAATAAGATAGAATATTTAAATATAAAAAATAATTCAGATTATATACATACCTTGGCTAGTTTTTTTAAAAAAAGAGAAACAAGATAGAATGTTTTTATTTCATAGTATTTTATTACGAAAATTTATTAATATTAGATCTATACTATAATTTGGTTCTAAAAATTTGATTTTTTTTAAAAAGATTAAAAGATTATCTATTGTAAATCCCAAATAGCATCATAACCAAATTCTTTTTCTTGCTTTTTCATTTCTTTTATAGAATTTTTAAATAAGCTCATTATTTGATCTTTTTTTATTATTTTATTTAGAGCATTAATATTAGAAAGTTCTTTTTCACTAAAAGGAGAGCCATTCCCAATTATAGAACCACTCATATATTCTACAGGACCAACTGTATAACCATTTGCACCACCAGTTATTTTTACAGATAAAATTGGATTTAAAATTATTTTTTCAGATTTTGGGTCAATATTAACATCAAAAGAAAGCCCAATTAATCCATCAACATTGAGTTCATTGAGTAATTTTATTTCTGCTCTATCTGTTGGGATTGTAGCAGAAAGTTGCTTTATTATAGTATCAAATGTTGGCATTAAGCTTTTTAAACCTTTATATGTTTTTGATATTTTATATATATTATTTTCTTCATCTATTGTACTTAGAAATTTATACTCTTTTGCTTGTAATGTTTTTTCAACAGGTATAAGCTCAATATTATTTTCTTTGAGAACTTTTATTAGGTCTTTATAAACATTATTTAATAGTTGATCCCAAAAAGCATTTGGGAGATTTGGAAACTGTCTAACAATTTTAGTTGTAGTTGTAGTTGTTATACCGCCAACTGTTTTATCATTAGAAAAAGATTCAACATGCCTCAATGAACCTCTAACACTAAGAGATGTGAGTGCAAGTTTTTTAGCTTTTGAAAATGGTTTACCATAAAAAGCATTTGGTTTAAAAAAATTATATCTTAAACCATCTTGAGTATTTTTTGAAAAACCTTCTATTTTTATTCCTCTGTTTTGAATAGTTTTACCTTTTAAAATTACTGGCATAGTTGACCAAGACATAGAAACAGATTGAGATACAGGAATAATTAAAGGCTTTTCCTTTTTTACTTTATATCTTTCTACTCTTAAAAAATTTTTACCAGAATTTATTTCTGCTACTCCAGAGGCACTTGCAGTTACAGATAGATTTTTTAATGCAGCATTTGGGATTTTTAACTTTTTAACTGGTTTAAAAATACCAATATCAACAAATTCTCTTACTCCTAAAACATCCATCAAAAGAGATACTTTAATTTTTTCATCTTTTTCTAAATTATTAAAATTATCAAATTCTAATTCTAGATCTGAGGATAAATCAATTTCTGGATTTTCTTTTTCACCATTTATAGATAAAAGTTTTACAGATTTTGGTGGGTCTATTGTTATACTTGATTCTTCGCCTGATTTTGATTTTATCGTAACAATTTGAGGTTTATTTTCAAATTCATCTAAATATTTTGTATAAGAACCTGCTCCAATATATTTTACAGGATCTCCATTTACTAAAATTTCACCATTTAACTTATATAATCCTAAACCTGTTTTTTTTAATAGACTTATAGTAACAGCACTTTTACCTTCTTTCCAATTTGAACCAGAATAATCTAGGCTTGTAGTGTTTGTTTCAGTTGGATATAAATTATTAACGTAATATGCTTTCAAAGCTAAATTCTTTATACTATTTGTATTTTCTGTTAATGAATCAGCAACCATTTTACCTATTGCAGCACAACCAAAAACAGAAAAAGAAATTGAGAGCGATAGGAAAAATATTTTATATTTTATTTTCATAATTTCACGAGAAGTATAATTTTATATTAAAAATAATTATAACAAAAATTTAACCTTATTAATCTTATAAATACTTTGAGATAAAATATTTTACTATTTTATCCCTTAAAGTATATTTTAGATATTTCTAATCAATTAACAGTACAGGTTTATTAGTATGGTGTATAACATAATTGCTAACACTTCCTAAAAGAAAACTTTCTACGCTTCCCATACCTCTGCTACCTATTACAACAACATCACATTCTTTATCTTTAAGTGCTTTTACAATCAAAGAACCTGCATCTCCATTTTCATGTAAAACTTCAACTTTTATATTTTCTGCTTCAAAAATATTTTTTGTGGAATTTAAAATTTTTTCTCCATATTCAATTAAATCTTTTCTTATTTCATTACTATAATGATTCACTCCTATTGCTGCTGTAGGATGTCCATAAAATAAAGAAATAAACTCATAAGTATGCAGTATAACAACTTCAGAGTTAAATTTTTTAGCGATCTCTAGTGCATAATCTAATGCTCTTTTTGAGTTTTCTGAACCATCTGTAGGAAAAAGAATTTTTTTAAACATAGTAACCTCTTATTTATTATAATATAATAAAATCTCAATATATTTTTCAAAAAATAGAAATATACAATAGTATTTTAACATATTTTTTTTCAAAGTTTTTGTTTTTATAATTTCAAATAAATTTTTAAAATAATAGTTTTTTACTATCTTGATTTACTCTCAAATACTTATAAGTTTTTTCAATAAAAAGATCAAAATAGCTTAAAGAATTTTCTATTCTAGAATAAATCATTGCTCCTTGATAACCTAAAAAAATATCTTCAGTTATATCTTCGGAGCTTTCTCTTATTGATATATTTCCATTTTTTTGACCTTGTTCAATTTTTTCTTTTATCATAACTTTAAATTCTCTAAGACAAAATAAAGGAATATCAGCAAGTTCTGGATTAATATGCCTTAATTCAAGAGCTGTATTTGAGAAAACACAACCTATGACTTTATTATCCCAATATAACCAAGTTTTAACATTCTTAAAAAAATTAATTAATCCTTCTAATTCATTATTATTTTTTTCAAATGAAGGTAAAAAAACATTTTTTTTAAAGTATGATGATGATACATTTATACAAGCTTTGAAAAGCTCTTCTTTTGTAGGATAATGATATGTAAGATTACCTTTAGAAATACAACATTCTTTACTTATCATATTCATAGAAGTAGAATGATAACCGTTTTTTCTAAGTATTTCTATTGCTATTGTTAATATTTTTTTTTGTGTACTCATAAAAAACCCAACCTTGTGGGATATATGCTTTTAACAAAAATAAATCCACTACGGGGATACACCATCCTAGTTTTAATATAAAACTAATAAGGTTAAATAATTATATCATAAATTATTTTTTTTTTCTAATAAGTCAACTATAATTACTTTTTGGATATTATTTTAATTTATATTATAAAAAAATGAAAAGTAAATTTGATTGGCAAGATATAAAAGTATATAACGAGATTCTTTTTCAATATTATGAAGGTATTGCAAAGATAAGTATTAATCGCCCTGAAGTTCATAATGCTTTTACTCCTTTAACTGTTAGAGAAATGATAGAAGCAATGGAATTAGCAAGACAAGATGAAAGAGTTGGAGTAATAATTTTAACTGGAGAAGGTGGAAAAGCTTTTTGTAGTGGTGGAGACCAAAGAGTTAGAGGTCATGGTGGTTACATTGGAAATGATGGTGTTCCTAGACTTAATGTAGTAGATCTTCAAAAACAAATTAGATCTTGTCCAAAGCCTGTTGTAGCTATGGTTGCTGGCTGGGCTATTGGTGGTGGTCATGTTTTACATGTAGTTTGCGATCTTTCTATTGCAGCAGAAAATGCAAGATTTGGTCAAACAGGACCTAAAGTTGGTAGTTTTGATGGTGGTTTTGGTGCATCTTATTTAGCAAGAGTAGTTGGACAAAAAAAAGCAAGAGAAATTTGGTATCTTTGTGAACAATACGATGCTCAAGAAGCATTAGATATGGGATTAGTAAATAAAGTAGTTCCTTTAGATAAATTAGAAGAAACAACTGTTGATTGGTGTAAAAAAATGCTTACCAAGAGTCATACAGCATTAAGACTTCTTAAGTCTTCTTTTAATGCAGAATTAGATGGTCAAGCTGGTATTCAAGAACTTGCAGGAAATGCAACTCTTTTATATTATTTATCTGAAGAAGCAAAAGAAGGTAAAAATGCTTTTATTGAAAAAAGAGAACCTAATTTTGATGATTATACACGTTTTCCATAAAAATATATAATAAAAAATGTTTTTTACGAAACAATATTGTTAATAAAAGTGTTTCCTTTTGAAGGCTTCTAAAAATTGTATTTTTTTTAAATTACAAGGTTAAAAGTCAAAGATTGTGTATGGAACGCTTTAAAAGCGTTCCTTTTTAGTGACGAGTAGTAAAATAAATATTATCTATTATTTGTTATAAAACTAATTGCTAACGGGCCAAAAATAATTATAAAAATCGTTGGAAAAATAAATAGAGCAATAGGAATAATCATTTTTACAGGAGCTTTTTGTGCTATTTCTTGAGCTTTTTGCCATCTTATATCTCTTATAATATCACTTTGTATTTTTAAAGTTTTAGCCAAACTAGTACCCATTTGCTCGGCTTGTATAATTGCTATTATTACAGAAGATAACTCTGTTAAATCAACTCTTTTTGCCATATCTCTAAGTGCTTGTAATCTGGGTTTTCCAATCTGAACTTCTTTTAATGTTCTATCAACTTCGTCTTTTAGATCACTTGGTTTAGACTTTTCAACAACTTTATTTAAAGCTTCATTTATACCCATACCTGCTTCAAGACAAATTGTTAATAAATCTAAAAAGGTTGGTAAATGCTTAAATATTTTATTTTGTCTTTCATCTATTTGTCTGTTTAATCTTGCCATTGGATAATAATAACCAGCCAAAGCTCCTAATGGTGTAAAAATCATTATCTGAGTTATACTAAATTCAAAAAGGATAAATAATAATAAAAAAAGAATCGGGAATACAATAGCTAATAAAACTCTATTTGCAACAAAAGAAGTTGGATCTTTATCATATTTACCAGCTTTAATTAATTTAGCTTCAAGATCTGCTTTAGCTGATGCGTTAAGTAATCTATCTGCAACAGGATTAAAATTTTTACCTAATCTTTCAACTTCTTGTCTTAATTTATTATATTTTTTATCAACATCTCTTTTTGTTTGTTCTACATCATGAGTTAGTTTTATTTTTTCTAACCTGTTGGTTATTTCTTCTTGTTGTTTTGGTTTGGCAAAAGCCAAAATAAACATCGTAATACTTACTAATACAAGTACGACAATTATTAATATGTTTAAAAGATTTCCCATTTTTAGTATTTAGAGTTTTTATCAGCCGCACTATTATTTACGATAGCAACACTAGCACTAGCTCCAACTCTTGTTGCACCAGCTTTAAGCATTGTTAAAGTTCCTAATGTATCACGAATTCCGCCAGAAGCTTTTACACCTAAATTAGGGCCAACGGTTGATCTCATAAGAGCGATATCTTCTTCTGTTGCTCCACCAGGGCCGAAACCAGTAGAAGTTTTTACAAAATCAGCGCCAGCTTTTACAGATAATTGACATGCAATTACTTTTTCCTCATTAGTTAATAAAGCTGTTTCTAAAATAACTTTTAATATTTTACCTTCACAAGCTCTTACAACTTGTCTTATATCATCTTCAACTTTAGAATAATCTTTACTTTTTATTGCACCAACATTTATAACCATATCAATTTCATGAGCACCATCTAAAATAGCTTTTTTAGTTTCAAATACTTTAGTTTCAGTCGTTGTAGCTCCTAAAGGGAAACCAATAACAGTACAAACTTTTACAGGACTACCTTGTAACAATTTTGCACATAAAGAAACAAAATGAGGGTTTATACAAACAGACGCAAAAACATATTTTCTAGCTTCTTCACAAAGTTTTTTAATTTGTTCTTCATTAGCTTCTGGTTTTAATAAAGTATGATCAATATATGATGCAAGATTTATTGGAATGTCTTTCATATTAAGATTTGCAGCAACTCTATCTGCACCAGTTTTCATTAATACATCTACTTTAGATAAACATCTTGAAATACAATCATGTGTTGTACAAGTAAAACAGCTATATTCTTCAGGAGTTCCTTTATTGTCAGTAGCACAAACATCAGCTTTGGCCTTTTCATAAAAACTATTATTTGTAGCAGGAGATTTTGTAACTTGAGAAACAAAACTTTTTTGAATATCTAAAATATTACAAACTAAAGCTTTAGTTTTTAGAACATCTGCTTTTATATTTTCACTAGGATTGTATTCACCTGAAGGAACAAGAAAAACTTTAGAATTCATAGCTAAAGCATTTACTAAGCAAGCCGTAGAAACATTTGTTCTATCAAGCTTTGATACTTTTTTTAGATAGTTTTCATTATTTACTGGAACTATAAAAATATCACCATTTATTAATTTAGCATTTTGTATATTTGAAAAATCAATAAAATTAAGCTCTATATTTGAATTTCTGAGTTCTCCATTATCTTGCATTGTTCTTCCCCATTTAGGAAAAAAAGCTTTAACATTATTTTTTTTCTTAAATTCAGATAAAAGAGATGAAAAAGAAGATAAATTAATATCTACGTTAGGAACAAGAAATATTATAGTCTTTCCAGATATATTTACTTCATTTCCTATTGAAATAGATGAACCTTTTGTTCCTGTAAGTTCATTCATAACTTCTTTTACTGCTACATTTACAAGCTCTTTATAATTCATAAGAAACCCTGAAAAAAATATATTTACTACCTTGTTTTAAAACATTATAACAGTATATTTTTGTATTATATTTAAGTCAACATAATTCTAAGTAAAAAATTCAATAATGATTATTATTTGTATCTATTAGTTGTATTCATCAAGAACAAAATCAGGTAATTTTAGCAATAATTCTTTTAATATATTACTAGTAGCTTCTTTTTTATGCATATTTTCACTTAAATATCTCTTCCAAATTTTTGTACCTTGTTTATGATTAAAAAGATTAACTAAATGTACTAATAATTTATTTGCTTTTATTTGAGAATTTGTAAGATTATCGACATAAGGAATTAAATTTTCTATTATTTCTCTTCGATTAAGCTTTTTTGAATCATCATCAAAAAATATTTTATCAAAATCTGAAAAAACATAAGGGTTTTCATAAGCTTCTCTTCCTATCATTACTCCATCTGTATAATTTAAATGATTTTGAATATCTTCTACAGTTTTTATACCACCATTTATTTCTATTATTAAATTAGGAAAATCTTTTTTTATTTTATAAACGTAATCATATCTTAAAGGTGGAACAGTTCTATTTTCTTTTGGGCTTAATCCTTTAAGAATAGCACTTCTTGCATGAACAATAAATTTTTCACAACCTGCTTCAGAAACTATTTTTATAAAATTATAAAGGTCTTCATAACTGTCTTTTTCATCTATTCCTATTCTATTTTTTATTGTTATGGGAATTTTTACATTTTTTTTCATTTCATTTACACATTCAGCTACAACTTCAGGTGTTGTCATTAAACAAGCTCCAAAATTTCCATTTTGAACTCTTTCACTAGGACAACCAATATTTAAATTTATTTCATCATAGTTCCAATCTTCACAAATTTTCGCACATTCAGCTAATTTTTGAGGATTATCTCCACCTAGTTGTATTACTAAAGGCTTTTCTATTTCTGAAAAATCTAATAAATGGTTTTTATTTCCATTAAGAATTGCGTTCATCGTTATCATTTCTGTATAAAGAAGGGTTTTTTTGGTAATTTGACGCATAAAAAATCTATAATGTCGATCAGTCCAATCCATCATAGGTGCAATGCTAACAGGGTATTTTTTTATCATTATTTTTTTATCATACTCAGCCCAAACCCCTCTCTATATATATAGAGATGGGCTTTATAGGATACTCCCCTTCTATTTAAAATAGAAGGAGATGAGTTATCTT
>JBBTGK010000231.1:0-8522 GCA_038060635.1 Cyanobacteriota bacterium
TGGAACTGCTTCATGTAAGGTTAATTCTTCAGCTTCATAATTAGGTCGGGTAGTTAATTCTGAGGTATTTGCATAAAAAATCCCTGCTCTGGTCATAGTTAAATCTGGTGGTAAATAATAAGCAGTAGGATAAGAAGGTGCTTGATGGTGAGGTATTTCTTCAACTCCATAAGGTAATCTTGGTAAAACTTTAAAAAATCTAGGTAATTCTTTATCAGCTCTTTTTGCTATATCTCTATAAGTCATCATTAATTCTTTTGGAGAAGCAAAATGATGTTGTGTATTTACTTTTAAGTCTTTAAGAAACTCTTCATAAGATCCTTCAAAACCTGTATTTTTATATGAATTTTGAAGTTCTTTTAAAATTCTAGCAACTTCACTTAAACCAATATCATGAACTTCTTGAGCTGTTAAATCAGTTGTAGTACTTGTTCTAAGCTTATGATCATAATATGCTTTTCCATTAGGAACTTCACTTAAACCTTCTTTTAATCTTGTGTTTGGAACATATTCTATTTCCAAAAAATCTGCTATTCTTCTAAAAGCAGGGAAAAAATCATTTTCCAGAACAGTTTCAATTTCTTTTTTTAATGATTCATTTAAGTTTGTACTATTTTTTACAGGAATATAGTAAACACTTTCTTTATAATCTGCTGGTAATTGATCTCTTATTTGATCTACCACTTTTATAATTGCTGGTCTTGGAGTTGTTACACCTAAGCTTAAACCTTTTCTCATTAATTCAATTAATTGATTTGCATATTTGGGGAATGCTTTTAGTCTTGATAAATAATTTTTATAATCAGATTCTTTTTTATAAGGCATTAATTCAACAACTCTTGAAAATTCCTCTTGAACTCCCATCATTTGATTTAATGGCATTAAGTAACCTTTAAAATCTATTTCTCTTATTTCGTTTAAAACTCTTTCTTTGAATAACAAATAGTTTAATTTATTATCTTCAGATAAGTTATCATGGTTTATTTTTTCTAATTCATTTAAGGTTTTATTATGATGATCTTTTTTTTCAAGAAAAGCTTCTTCAGAAATATCTGCAAGTTTATCATTATATGTGTTATCACCCATCATAGTAGCAAACTCTGGGTATTTTTCCATAAAATAATCCCAATCAGCATCTATAATACTTGTTAGTTTTTGATCATCCAAAGATAATGTTTTATTCATAAGCTTTCAATAGCCTTTAATACATTTTTAAATATTTTTATAATAAATAATATCAGAAATTTTTGATAAAATAATTTAAGTTTTATTATAAGATATCTAAGCTATTTTTATCAGAAATATTTCTTTTTTGAAAAACTCTAACTATAAATTCCCCATTTTCTTGAATAAAAATCATATTTCCATTATGCAAAGTTATTAATTTATTACTTATCCATAAACCTAATCCATAACCATTTTTTAATACATCAGAACGATAAAATTGATCTGTTAGTTTTTCTATGTTATTTATTGGGTTATCAATTTTGTTAATTATTTCAATAATAAATTGATTATTAATATTATCTTCTTTGATAATTATCTTTATTTCTGTTTCTTTTGAGGCATACTTTATAGCATTTTCAACTAAATTTATAAAAACACTAATTAATTTATCTTTGTCGCAATTTATATTAAAATCATCAATTTCTTCACTTAATTCTAAGTTTAATTTTAAACCTGATAAATTTAAAATATTTTTTACTTTACGAATAACTTCAAAAATTATTTCATCTAAAGATTCTTTTTTTAATCTTAAAGTAAGACTTTTATTATTTAATTGACTAATTAACAAAAAATCTTCAATTAATCTATTTAATCGGTTAATTTCTTCTAATTGACTAGAAAGAAATGATTTAAATTCGTTATTTAAATAAGTATTTTTTAGATTAACTTCAATCTCTGTTTTTAAAATAGTTAAAGGTGTTTTTAATTCATGAGAAGCTGATGCAAAAAAATTATTTTGCTCATTTAAAGAGTTTTCTATACGTTTTAACATATCATTAATTGTTTCTGAAAGCATTTGTATTTCATCATTAGTTTCAAAAACTTGAATAAATTCCATTTTTGGAGAAGCTGTAATTGTTCTAGCTGTTTTTATTATATTATTTATAGGTTTTAATAAAAAACCAGCTAAAAAGTATGAAATTAAAGATGCAATAATAATACTAGAAATATTACTTAAAAATAAAATATAAAATAGAATATTAATTTCTTTTTTTAATAAAGTATTAGATTTTGTAACAAATACTCTTATTTTTTCACTGCTAGAGTCGTTTAAAGATGTTTATACTAAGGCGAATCTTTTATCAGGTAAATCAATAACTGAAAAAGGAGTTTGTATTTTTAAAATTGTAGGAAAATCAATAGAAGTAAAAAGATTCCTAGTTGTTTTTTCATTAATATAGTCAATTTTAATCATTTCATCATTATTAGCTAACGGTATAACTACAGGAGATATATCAGTTTTTGATGCTATTACTTGACCTCTTGAAATTAATTCTTGATTATCTGAATTTATAATATTTCCTTTTATATTTTGATAAATTATAAATCCTGAAAACAGAAAAATTAAGCTAAAAACAGTAGAAAAAGCTAAGGTTATTTTAAATCGGATACTTTTATATAACAATACTAATTTTTCTCTGCTTTAAAAATATAACCTACATTAACTATGGTATTTATTAAAGGAGTTTCAAAACCTTTATCAATTTTTTTTCTTAGTTGATAAACAGTAACTTCAATAACATTACTACTCATATCAAAATCTGATTCCCATACTTTCTCTGAAATTTGAGTTTTAGTAATTATTTTATTTATATTATTCATAAAAAACTCTAATAAAGCAAACTCTCTTCTACTTAAATTAATATTTTTATCTAAACGTTTAACTTCACGATTAATTAAATTTATTTCTAGATCATGATATTTCAATACGGTGTTTGTAACATTCATATTTTTTCTTTGAATAAGTCTAATTCTAGCTAGTAATTCATCAAATTCAAAAGGTTTTTTAATATAATCTAACGCTCCATTATCAAGACCTCTAATAACATTTTCTGTATCGCTTAAAGCACTAAGAATAATTACAGGTATAAATAATTTAAAATCATTCATATTTTTTAAAATTTCAAAACCATTTTGACCAGGTAACATTAAATCAAGAAGAACAAGATCATAATCATTACGATAAAGCATTTCTAAGCCTTCAGTTCCATTATTACAAAAATCTGCAATATGCCCAGCTTGTTCAAGACCTTTTTTTAAAAATTGGGCTAATTTAATTTCATCTTCAATTATTAATATTTTCATATTATTTTCCACGAAAGTATGTCATTTTTTCCAACACTTTACTTTTATTTTAATAAAAAAAGGCTACAGTAATCTGAGATTTATTTTAGCAAATAAGTTCTATTATCAATAGTAACTAAATCAGGCTTAACTGTTATATATCCATAATAGTTTACGACATGACTATCTTCAATACTTTGTTTACCTTTTATAGTAATTTTTTTTGCTTTTTCAATAAAAGGTCTAATTTGTCTCATAAGCTCTGGTTTAATATCAATAAAATAATTATTATAAATAAGACCTTTTTCATTGTTTTTATCATCAAAATAAAATTTAAAGTTATTTATATCAATATCTATATCTATATCTTTTCCCATATCAAAAGGAGGTGGCATTTTTTCTCTTAAATCTACTGAATTATGAGTTTTAAGATTTGAGATAGTTAATAATCTATAATCTATTTTTTGATCTCTTTCATTTCTATGCTGATTTTTAGTATTAAAAAGTACTGAAACTTCATCGCCTTTTTTTGCAATATCAAGAACGCTGTGTGCTTCATGAGGAGGAAAACCAAGTGATATTTCACCTTTTTTTGTATCTAAAATAATAGCATCAATATGATCTTTATGATTTGCTTTAAAACCTACTATTTTACCTAAACTACTGGTATTAAAAGTACTTTCAAACGCTTTTTTTTCTCTCCGTATTATTACAAATAATAATAAAGAAACAATCAATAATAAGATAAAAAGATACTTTCTTTTTAAAATTTCTGTTTTAAATTTCATTTTTTTATTTCTCCATTGTATATATTATAATTACTTCATTATTCAAAAAAAGATTGGATAAAATAATTTTCAAATATTCTTAACTACAGATTTAATTTTATTAAATTAGAATGAAAGCAACATGATAAGCAAATTAAAATTTTTTAATTTAGGCTTTAAAATTTTTTACCAAAAAAGATAGTTTTTCTAAGCTTTGAGTTATAGAATTATGATCTAAACCAAAATCAATTAAACAGGCAATTTCATCTACACCTATTTCATGTAATTGAATTACTTTTTCTCTTAGATCTTCTATATTGCCAAAAAAAGTTCTATCTTTAAAATATCGTTCAAAAGCAAATTCTAATAATTCTTCTTTTTCATTTTCATTCATTTTAGACGGATCTAAAGATATATCAGAATTTTGACTAAATTTACCTAATAAATCTATGGTACTCTTTAGATAATTTTTAAAAGGCTCTCTTACTTTCTCTTTAACTTTTTCCATAGAATCATCTAAATAAGTGTGCATAAAAATGCAGATTTTTTTATCTTTTTCAGAATATCCAGCATTTACAAGCTCTTTTTTATATAAAATTATTTTTTCTTTAAGCTCACTAATATCTTGATCCAATAAACAAGTCATAAGATTAAAACCTCTTTTTCCTGCTTGTATATAGGTTTCTGGGTTACCTATTGCTGTAATCCAAATAGCTAGGTTTTTATTATAAGGTTTTGGATATATTTCTACTTCTATCTCTTTATTAGCTCCATTTTTTCTTTTTATTGTTTCACCTTGCCATAATTTTTTTACAATATCAATTCTTTCAAACATAATATCTTTTCTCTTTTCATAATTAGAAGGTTCAAAAACAAAATCATTAATATGCCAACCTGTAGCAAAAGAGAGTTCTACACGTCCTTTTGATAAATTATCAACTACAGACCAATTTTCAGCAACTCTTATTGGATCATTAATCGGTAAAACAACACTACCAGCTCTTAAAATAACATTTTCAGTTATTGTTGATAAAGCACCTGAAATTATTGCAGGATTTGGATAAATATTACCCATTTTATGAAAATGTCTTTCTGGTGTCCAAATTCCATAAAAACCATTTTTATCTGCCATTTTAGTAGAATCTATTAATAATTTATATTTATCTTGTTCATTTTCTAAATCATCAGAAAAAAAGAATAAACTAAAATTCATTTTTATAGCTTCTTTTTTAAGTAAATTAATGATATTAGATTTATTTTCTATTAATAATTTCTGTATTTCTGGAGTTATTAAACCTTTTGGAGATTGTATTTTCAATTCATTATCAATAACAAGTAATTGAACACCTTTTTCTTTTAAATCTTTTATTAAGATGTCTAAATTATTCATTTGTCATTTTTTTCAATAATAATTGAATCATCAATAGTTAAGCCACTAGAAATAATACTTTTAGTTTCATTACTATCGCCTATTTTAATATATTTTTTTTCACCTTTTTCATTAAAAACAAAATTATTACTACCTTCTTTATAGATATATTCATTAGGAATAATTATTTGATCTTTTAATGTTTTTAAAATTATTTCTATATCTACGCTCATTCCAGGTCTTAAAGCTGTTTTTTTTGATACTAAATCAATAGCAACTTCAAAAACTTTGCTTTCACCATCTACAAATTCTTTACCTTGTTTTTCATAAGCTAATATTCCAATTTGAGATATTTTTCCAATAAAAACCTTATTTTTTATATTATTAGAGGTTATTTTACATTCTAAATTCTTTTTAATTTTTTTGATAAATTGCTCGTCTAATTCAGTTTTAATTACTACATCATCAAGATCTGCAATAGAAAGGAAAGTTCTTCCTTTTCTTACTGTATCTCCAACTTTTACTTTATCTAAACCTTTTGGAGTCCATATTTTAGAATATACTATAGTTCCTTCAACTGGGGCTTTTATAGATGCATAACTTATTATTTCTTTTATTTGTTTTATTTTATTTTTTAAAGATTCAATTTTGGTACTAATTTTTTGTTTTTCTTCTTTTGTTTGTAATAATCGATATTTTTTATTATTTTGAGCTATTTCTAATTTTTTCTGAGCTTTTTTTAATTCTAATTTAGATATAGCCTTAGTAATATCAAGATATCCTTTTAATTTATAGTCATATTCGGTTTTTGAAATATTATAATCTTTTTCTTTTTGAGATAAAATTAGTTTTTGTTCTAATAAATCCTTTGATTTAAGTATTCCTTTTGCTATTAAAAGTTCCTTTTGTTTTAATTCTTCTTTGGCATTTTTTAAGGATTTATCAGCTAAGGAAAGGCTTAATTCTAATTTTTTTAATTCTTCTTTAGTAAAACCACCTAATGTTTTATCAAGTTCTAATTTTCTTAATTCAACCTCTTTATTTGCTAATTTTATATTAGAATCTAATTTTATTACTTCAGATTTAGAGTTTTTTTCTAACGAAAGTAAATCATTTTCAGAAACACCTATATCAAGATCCAATTCAGCTAACTTATCTTCTTGTTCTTTGCTATCTAATTTTAATATTTCTTCTCCTTTTTTTACTTTTTTACCTTCTTCTTGTATTTGTTCTACTTTAGAAGAAAAAAATGGAGCAATATATATTTGTTTCTTTGCTTCTATATCACCTATCATTTTTATTGAAGAAGTAAAGATATCTTTTTTTACTTTAAGAATTTTATTTTCTTTGTTTTCTTTTTTTTCGGTATTAGTATTTTCTCCAAAAGAATTAAAGGAAATTAGAGAAAAAAGTACAGCTAAAATTAATTTTTTCATATATTTAAGGTTATTTCATCCCCTTCTTTTAATCCTTGGATAACTTCTGTTTCTATATCATTACTTATACCTGTTTTTATATCTTTTTTTATGATAGAAGTATTATTTTTTAATAAGCAAAACTTTTTATTATTTTCTTTAAAAATATATTCTGATGGTATAACTATTTTATTTTCTTTTTTTTCTGATACTATTTCTATATTTGCAGTCATTCCTATTTTTAAATTTTTATCAAATTCTGTAATTATTACTTTTACTTCAAAAACAGATATATTATTTAGATCTTGTTCATTTTTCTTTGAAGCTATAGGAGATATAAAAGCAACCTTTCCTTTATATGTTTTATCTGTAAAAGAATCTAATGTAAATCTAACATCTTGATTTAGTTTTATTTTTGAAATATCGACTTCATTAATAAAAATTTTTAGAATAGGTTTTGTTATATCGTATATTTTAGCTATTACAGTTCCTTCTTTAACAGAATCACCTGATTTTACTTTTACAGCTTCTTCCCCTACCCACATTTTACCATAAATTAAAACACCAAAACCAGGTGATTTTAAGCTTCCAGAGGAAACTAAATCCTTATAGTAATCTATTTTTTCTTTATTTTTTCTTATTTTAGTTTCATTTTCTTTAATTACAATACCTTTAAGTTTTTTATTTGTTCTAAGCTCTATTTCTAACTTTTCTTTTTTATTTTGAGAATCATTTAAATTTATTTTTTCTTTTTCTAATTCTTCCAAAAAAGGGCCTTTTTTAATAGTTTTTAAATTGGCTATAAAATATTTTTCATTATTTTCTAATTCTTTAAGTTTATTTTTTGATTGTTTGTAATCACTTTCTGAAATATAGCCTTGAGTAAATAACTTACCTTTTTCTTCTATTTCTAATGTTACTAATTCTTTTTCTCTTTTAATAGTTTTTATATTTTCTTCTGCGGCTACAATACCAATAATATCTCGTTCTTCTGTCAGTTTTTTTAATCTTAATTTAGCTATTTCTACATCAATATCAGATGTTTCTAAATTACCTTTTATATTCTCAAAATCTTTTTTATTCTCGATTTGTGATATTTTAAAATCAAAATTAGCTTCTTTATAACTTATTTCATATTTTTCAAGTTCATTTTCTTCTTGAGTTGTTGATAATTTTCCTATTACGTCATTCTTTTTTACCATTGTTCCTTCGGCTAAAAGTTCATCTACTTTGGTAGAAAAAGGGCTATTTATTTCAATCTCTTTTTCAGATCCAACTTCACCAGTATCTGTAACAACGGTTTCTATATTCTTTTTTGTAACCTTATAATATTCATGTTTTTCTTCTTGTTTTTGATTACAAGAAAAAACAAAAAATACTAATGAGATAAAAGCTATCTTTTTTTTTAAAAACATAAATCTTTAAAACATTCCTTTTTTAGCCCTTATTTGGATAATTTTTTTATTAATTATATCCGATAATTATACTCTTGAACAGAATTAAGAACAGTAAAAGATTAACAAGATTTTTGAGAGTTATTTTTTTGTTCATTGTCTTGAACAGGATTAAGGAAGATTTAAGGATTAAGGTCTAACGCAAAATTAAATGTCTATTTTATCAAAATTTCAAAACTCACCCCAACAATTCGCCTATCAGGGGATCGGCTCACTCTTTACTTAA
>JBBTGK010000232.1:0-18436 GCA_038060635.1 Cyanobacteriota bacterium
AGCAGTTAAATCATCTACCAGATTAGAAAAAGCTATTGTAGATTTACCAGAAATAAAAACTATTGTTTCTAAAACAGGAAGAACTGATATTGCAACTGATGCAATGGGTGTTTATCAAACCGATGTTTATGTAATTTTAAAACCTAAAAATGAATGGAGAAAAGGGATAAACAAGAATATATTAATTGATGAAATGAGATCAAAGTTAGAAGAAAAAGTTTCAGGGGTTAATTTTAATTTTACTCAACCTATCTCAATGAGAGTAGATGAATTAGTTTCAGGAGTAAAAGCAGACGTTGCTATTAAAATCTTTGGTGAAAATATTTCTTTATTAGGAGATTTAGCTGAAAAAGTTAGAGTTGTTGCAGAAAAAATAAAAGGTAATTCAGATTTGCAAGTAGAACCATTAGAAGGAGGGTTACAAGTTAAAATAATTCCTGATAGAGAAAAATTAGCTTTATATGGTCTAAAAATTAGTGATTTATCAAATATTACCGAAATAGCTGTTATGGGAAAACCTGTATCAGAAGTAATAGATGGAAAAAAACGTTTTACTTTACGAGTTGGTTTTGCTAGTGCAGAAAAAACTAGCATTGATGAGCTAAAAAATCTTATTCTGAAAAATAGTAAAGGTGAATTAATAAAACTAGAACAAGTAGCAAAAGTTTTAGAAGAAGAAGATTTAGAAGCTGTAAATAGAGAATTTGGTGAAAGACGTTTAATTGTTCAAACAAACGTAAGAGGAAGAGATGTAGGATCTTTTGTAAAAGAATTAAAAGGTGAAATAATTAAAAATGTTCGTTTACCACATGGTTATTATATTCAATATGGAGGTCAATTTCAAAATCAAGAAAGAGCAATGAAAAAATTATCTATAGTTGTTCCAGTTTCTATTATTGTAATAATGCTTTTATTAATGGGTAATTTTTCTTCGATAAAACATTCTTTGATTGTAATGTTAAATGTTCCTTTTGCTTTAACAGGTGGTATTTTAGCTTTATATTTAAGAGGAATGTATTTTAGTGTATCTGCTGCGGTTGGCTTTATTGCTCTTTTTGGTGTAGCTGTTCTTAATGGTATAGTATTAATTTCTACAATCAATTTATTAGTTACAAAATACAAAGGAAATATTGATGAAGCTGTTTTTGAAGGTTCTAAAGAAAGGTTAAGACCTGTTTTAATGACTGCTATGGTTGCTATGTTTGGTTTTTTACCAATGGCTTTGTCTAATGGTTCTGGGGCAGAAGTTCAAAAACCTTTAGCGACTGTTGTTATAGGGGGACTTTTTACTTCTACTTTTTTAACCTTATTAGTTTTACCTTCTATTTATTTAATAACTCATAAAAGAAAAAAGAAAAAAATAACAACAAAATAATATTTATTAGAAAACAAAAAAGACTCTTTCGAGTCTTTTTTTATTTAGAAAATTATTATATTAATATTGTTCAAGTAAATATTTAATAATATCAGTTGTTGTAACGATACCTTTAAGTTTGCCATCATCTACAACAGGTAAAGCATGAAATTGGTTTTCTGCAAATATTCCTGCAACTTCATGAATAAGAGCATCTGATTTTATAGTTACTAATTCTTCTGTCATAATATCACTGATTTTTAATGTATGAAAAAGAGCTTCATTAACTTTTTCTTGAACATCTTTTTGACCAACACCATAACTAGCTCTGGTAAAATCGGTTTTACTTAACATACCAACAACTTTATCTCCACTTACCACAGGTAAATGTCTAACTTTTTTTTCTTCAAAAATATCTTTTACATCAAAAAGTGTATTAGTGCTATTAATTGTCAATAAATTTGTTGACATTATTTTTGAAACGGGTTCTCTTTTTTTCATGAAATTAACTCCTGAAACTTTAATAAATTTTTAATTCAATATAGATAGATAATAATTAATGAATAATCATTACTGGACAACTTGAATGATGTAAAACGTAGTTACTAACACTTCCCATCATTAAACTTTTTATAGTACCTAAACCTCTGCTTCCCATCAATATCATAGTAATTTCTAATTCCTTAGATTTTTCTATAATAATTGAACTGCTATCTCCTGCAAGCGAAATATATTTAGCATAAATACCTTCTTTTTCTAAACTTTCTTTAACTTCATCCAAAACATCTTTTGAGTTTTTACTTAAAACAGCTTCAACTGAAAGATATAAATCTGATGAAAACTCATAGTTAGTTATAGGTACAGGAACTTCAAACGTATTTAAAACAAACACTTTTGATTTAAACTGTTTTGCTAATTCAATCAAAGACTCTAAAGTTCTTTTTGACTGTTTTGATCCATCCGTTGGGAATAAGATACAATCAAATGTTGACATATATACCTCCTTAAATCATCGTATAATTTAAATCTACTATACATACATAATTCTAACTTTTATAAAAAAAAAACATATCTTTACTATCAATAAAAAAGATGATCTGGATCAAGTTTTTTATATTTATTGTTTTTTAAGAAAAGCTCTAATTTCATCTATATCTTTATCAAAAAACTCTTCCCATTTTATACCTAAAAAATAGTTACTATTTTTACCTGCAAACCAACCTTTTATAACGTGTTCAACCAATTCTTCAATTCTTTCAGGATATTTTAAAACAGCTGTAATAAAACCACAACCAATTAACAAACCAGAAAGAGGAATTTTATTTTGAGCTAAATAAAAAGCAGATATTGCCATTTCACCAACATCTGTAGCAGGGAAATCTAAAATAACATGGTGAATATCGTGTGTTTGTCTTGCTCTCATTCTAAGATAATTTATATCATCTGGAATATTACTATCCATTTTTGGGTAAAAAACAACCTCTAAATTATTTTTCTTCATGTGCTCTGCATAGACTTTACCGAGTGAATTATCTTTTAATAACAATAAATCATCAAGTTCATACGGTTTGGGAGCTAAATATCTTTCTTTTATTAAATTATGGATTTCAGGTATAGAATGTAATGAATTTAAAGCATATTTTAGACTTTTATGATTTCTAAAAGCTCTTACATCAAAAATAGCATTTACATTTTTTGGATTCATTACCATTTTTAATAAACCAAAGGTAAACCTTAAACCATCAAGTAAAATTAAAAATCTATATATTTTTTTTAGCATTTTATAATTTCTATAAATTAATACAATAAGTTAATTATACAGTGATAAGTAAAAAGTGATGTGTGATGAGATAAAAAACCCTTATCTAGTTATTAACAGCATGAATTAAATCTATCTCTAATTACTTCTTACTTCTAACTCATCACTTCTACAAAAACAGATATTAATTAATTATAAATCATTATTACTTGTGTTAGAATTTAAAAAATATTTTTTGTACTTTTTTATGATTGAAAAACTAAAAGACTATTCATCAATAATGGAAATACCAGTTGCTTGGGGAGAAATGGATTCTTTTCAGCACGTTAATAATGTAGCTTACATACGATATTTGGAATCGGCTAGAACCAACTATTTTTTAGAATTAGACTATCTTGATTATATGAAAGAAAAAGGGTTTGGTCCAATATTAGCTTCTATTTCTTGTAAATATAAAGCTCCCTTAACTTTTCCTGACACGATATATGTAGGTTCAAAAGTTTATAAAATGTCTGATAATACTTTTTGGATAAAACATGCAGTTTTTAGTAAAAAACTACAAAAAATAACAACTGAAGGTGAAGGAGTGATTGTTAGTTATGATTACAATCTTAATAAAAAATGTCCTATTCCAGAAATAATGCGTAAAAAAATATTAGAGAAAGAAAATAATAATATTGAATTAATTGTTTAAATAACTATATAATATTAGTCTCAATTATAAAACTATTTTAAAAAGGAGTATAGAATGCACGCAAATTTACCAGTAGCATCATTTGCAGGGCTAATTGATTTAGCTGCCGAAAAAGTAGGTGGAAAAGCTTTATTAGCTAGTGATGAGTTTTTTGCTGAAAAAGAAAATCTTCTAAAATCGGGTAGAGGTATTTTTATTCCAGATAAATACACTGAAAATGGAAAATGGATGGATGGCTGGGAATCAAGAAGAAAAAGAGTTGCTGGATATGATTGGTGTGTTATTAAACTTGGAATACCTGGTTTTATAAAAGGTGTTGATATTGATACAAATTATTTTTTGGGTAATCATCCTCCTTATGCTTCTTTAGAAGCTTGTTATTCTGAAACTGATATTGATTTAGATAATTTAGATAAATTAAATTGGGTTGAAATATTATCAAAATCACCTCTTAACCCTGGTTCTCAAAATCTTTTTACTGTTAATGAAAATAATAAACCTTGGACTCATTTAAGATTAAATATTTTTCCTGATGGCGGAGTAGCAAGATTAAAAGTTTATGGAAATGTTTTTAAAAATTGGACAGAAAATTCAAAAGAAATAATTGATTTAGCTGCATTAACAAATGGTGCTAGAGTTATCCTTGCAAATGATATGTTTTTTGGCTCTAAAGATAATTTAATTGGACCAGGAAGATCATCTAATATGGGTGATGGATGGGAAACAAAAAGAAAAAGAATTATGAATGCACCTGATTGGGCTATTGTAAAACTTGCAAAAGCTGGTGAAATTAAGAAAATTTTAGTTGATACAAATCATTTTAAAGGAAATTATCCTGATGTTTGTTGGTTAGAAGGATGTTATCAACCAGATTTAGATGATAATGAGTTTTTGACTGCTAATATTGAATGGACTGAAATACTTCCTAAAACAAAATTAGAAGCTCATAAAGAACATTTTTATGAAAGTGAAATAAAAACAGATAAAACATTTACACATGTTCGTTTGAATATTTTTCCTGATGGTGGAATTAGTAGATTACGTTTATTTGGTTTTTAATTTCTCTAAATATGTAATAATAAAGGCGGTTTGATGAATCAAACCCCTACTTTTTTTCAAATATATTATATTAATAAACAAATATTTATTCTAATTCAAGTTCATTAAATCTTTTTTCATGGATATGGTAACTTTTAAGCAGTTTTTTTATCCAAAAAAGCCTTAAATCTAAAAGTTCATCTTCTTTTAATTTATAATCAAATTTTTCTTTATTTAACTTATAAATAATATTATGAAGTGTCATTCCTACACTGGCAGATAAATTAAAACTTTCTACTTCCCCGTGCATGGGTATAGTTATTAATTCATCTGAATTATTTAAAACTTCATCAGATAAACCATCTTCTTCTGAACCAAAAAAAATAGCTATTTTTTTACTTAAATCTAATTGATTTAAAGGTTTAGCATTTCTATCAGGAACTAAAGAAACTATCTTATAACCTTTCTTTTTTAGATAATTTATAGAATCTAAAGAGTTATTATTTTCTCTTTTATTAAATCTATGAATATTAAGCCATTTAAAAGATCCCATTGCAACATCAGGATTAACTTTGTATCTTATCGTATTTTCTATAACATAAACAGAATTTATACCAAAACATTCACAAGTTCTTATTGCACCACTATTATCTTTACTTTCTAACGTATTTTCTAGTACAACAGTTATATGATCTGTTCTATTAGATGAAATATCTAATATTCTTTGTTTTTTGAATTCTGTTAGATTTTCAGAAACATATTCAAAAAAATCTTGTTTTTTTTTAATCATCAAAATATAATAACGCCATTAAATAACTTTTTAACCCAAAACCAGATATTTGACCAACTGCAACAGAAGAAATAAAAGATTTTTTTCTAAATTCTTCTCTTGCATGAATATTAGAAAGGTGAACTTCTATAACTTTTTTACCAATAGATTTTATTGCATCATGAATAGCTATACTTGTGTGGGTGTAAGCACCTGCATTTATAATTATTCCATCAAATTCTTTAGAATCGTGTAACCAATCTATTATTACACCTTCATGATTACTTTGCCTAAAATCTAATTCACAATTAATATTTTTAGAAAATTCTTTACATTTTTCTTCAATATCTTTTAAAGTCAGATGACCATATATTTCAGGTTCTCTTTTTCCCAATAGATTTAAATTAGGACCATTTATAATCAATATTTTTTTCATTTTATTAATTCCCAATTACAAAATTCTTTTTGAATAAAATAGCATTGCTGAATACATATCACTAGCAAGTTTTGTATCATCTTTTTGCATAGCAATTTCAAAGCTTAAATTATTTATCATTTTATTATCAGGATCTATTTCCATTAATCTTTCAAGATATTTTTCAGCTTCATTTATATTACCTTTTAATAACTCTAATTTTGTTAAACTTATATAGGATTCATAGTGAAAAGGGTCTGATTCTAATACTTTTTTATAAGTTTCTTCAGCTCTATTTATATTTTTATCATTTAAATAAATACTTGCAATATTATGTAAAGAATCAACTTCTGATGTATTTTCTTTTACTATTTTTTCAAAAAGTTCTTTAGATTTATCAGTATTTCCTACTATATTATAACAATAGGCTAAACTATATAAAACAGGTGAATTATCTTCAAATTTTTCTAAAATAATATTATAATATTCTACTAATGATTTAAAAACTAATGTTGATTTTTTATCATAATTTTTTCTTAGTTCTTCTAAAAATGGATATATTTTATTTATCATATTTTCTTTTAAAAACAAATCTTTTATATCATTTAGTAAAGATATAAGCATTTCTTCATTTATATTTTTATAAATTAAAAGGAAAAGATTAAATATATTATCTTCTTGAGAATAATCTAATATAAACTTTAATTTTTGATATAATATTAATGTATTATTTTCTGAGTTTTTCAAAGCTCTATTTATATATGTCAAAGCTTTATCTTTATCTCCTTTTTTATCATAAACCAAGGCAATATTATATAAAGATTTCCATGTAATTGTACCTAAATCAATTGATGATGATATATTTTGAGTTCTTAAATCCATACATTTTTCATAATATGATATAGCTTGATCATAGTTATTTTTACTTAATTCATAGTTAGCTCTTATAAACCAATAATCGGGTCTTTTTTCTAAACTAGATTCAAATTCAATAAATTTATCTTCAAAATCGCTTGTATTTTTAGAATTTATCATAGCTTCTAAAATATTTATTTTACAAAGTTCAATTGTATTTGTATATAAATTATCATCAGTTATTTTTTCTAGGGCTTTTTCTGAATATTTTATAACTGACTCATAATCATCTTCATCTTTATAATTTTCAGCCAAATAAAAATAATTCAAGAAATCATTAGGTTCTTTTACAATACTTTCTAATAAAATATCTCTATTTCTTTTTATTTTATTTTTTTCTTTTACTATATTGCTTTTATATCCATAATGAAGTATTTCTATTTCTTTTAAAATTTCGGTTTCAGGAATATTATTTAAACTATCAACAGGAATCTCATGTATTGCTCTTGTAAATTTAAAGCCTTTATTATTTGGTATTATTCTGGTAACATAATGCTCAAATTTTTCTAAAATACCATTTTTATCTAAAAAGTTAGTTATTTTGACTGTACCAGTTTTAGAATCATCTAAAGTCATTATTATATGTTTAATTTTATCAATAGAACTTTCTGCAAAAGCTTCATCAGAATCTAACATTATTATCCAATCTGATTTTGAATTTTTTAATAACTCATTTCTTGCCATAGAAAAATCATTTTTCCATTCAGTTTTTATAACATTAATTCCTAATTTTTCAGCAATTTGTATTGTTCTGTCTGTTGAACAAGTATCTAATACTATTATTTCATCAGCAAATTTTTTTGCACTTCTTATTGCTCGTTCAATATGTTTTTCTTCGTTTTTTGAAAGTATTCCAACACATATAGAAGGTAAGTAAGATTTTTTAAAATAAGATATGATACTATCTATTAATTTAATTTGTTCAGAAGAAATATGAGTATTAGTAGTTGTTTTTTCTTTTTTAGCAATAATTTCTAAACTTTGCTTTGCACCTTCATGCTCTGGCATAATTTTTAAGGTAAAATAGAAAAACTTTTTTGCTAAGTCATATTCTTCCAATTTAAACAAAATAACTCCTGTAAGATTATTATAATCTTCATTATTAGGATTTATACTTAAGCTTTTTAATAAATAATCTAAAGATAATGAATATTCTTTTTTATTAAAATATAAATTAGCTAAATAAAAATTTATATCAGGGTTTTCTGGTGATTTTTCTAAAATATCTTTTAATATTTCAAAAGATTTATCATAGTTTTTTTCTTTTAATTCACTTAAAGCAGATATTATTCCTTCATTAACTTCAGTTTGTATTTCTATTTGTGATTTGATATTCATTATTTCTTGAATATATAAATCAATTTTATCTTTTTGTTTTATCCAAGTAAATTCACCTAATATTGTTTTTGAAGCAGAAGAAGATAGTATTTCATAATCTTCTTCTGTTATTTTGTATGCTTTTCTTAATTTTATCTTTATTTCTTCTAAAGAACATTCAAACCAAGAAGGGTAATTTTCAGTTTTTATTTCATTTATTTCTTTTGTTGTATTAAAAACTTCGTAAGAATCTAATAAAATAGAATTGCTATCATTACAATAATCTAAAACAGCTCCTTTTCCCATAACAATAGTTGGAACAGAACAAGCCATAGATTCTATAATATCTAAACAATATCCGTTGTCTTTATTAAGTGAAATATAATAATTACAAGCTTTATATAATTTTGCAGAACTTTTTTCATCGTAAGGTAAATCTATTATATGAATATAGGGATTTTCTGGATTTTTTAATACTTCTTTTAAGTAATCTGAAATATTTTTTTCAATTGCTTCTTTATTTGTAGAAATAACCAAACAAACATCATCTGTATTACTAAATTCTTGAGTATATGCCTTTATAATATTATCAATACCTGAATTAAGGTCTAAATTTCCTTTAAATAAAAATTTAATTTTTTTATCAATTTTTAAATCAATAGCTTCAACATTATGATTATAAAAAACAGAATCAACTGCACTATTTACTACTTTTATCTTTTTTTCTGATATTCCTGATTTAATATAAGATGATTTATTATAATTACTCGAAACCCATATTTGATCTGCATAATTTAAAAAATAGGTTTTCCATTCTATAGGAATAGAACCAAAGTTCCAGTTTTGAAAAATTATTCGTTTAGATTTTTTTGGAGGTAAAACTAAAGACGGTTTATCTGAATGAGTTATAAAAAAATCAACTCTATCTAAGGCTTTACCTATATTATCAGCTATAATCTTATTTTTAAAATTTTCATTATTAGAATCAATTTTTGAACTAACGGAAATATTATAAGTAGGATCTTTTATAAATAAAGAGCAAAGATTTGAATTTATTATTGATGATTTTTCTTCATTAAAAAAACTACCATCATATTTTATTCTTATTTTATCTTCGTCTTTTACTTCTTTATTAGTTTGTGCAAGTTTTATAATATCAAGTAAGTAACTATAATCTTTTTTCTTCGACATTTGATTTTCTCTCAAATAAATATCAGTTGTAGTATTTTAGCATTATTAAGCTGATTTAGATAAAAAATGTTTTATTTTGCTATTATAAACTTCAGAATTTTTTTGTCAAAATGAGGGTAATATTTTTTAATTTGTTACTGGCTTGTAAATATTGTTATTTGAAGATTAAAAATATTTCTTTTGTAATAATTTGGGTTTAAATAAATTGATAATTTCTTTTATATATAAATTTTCATGATAAATTATTCAAATACATAGTATAAAATGTTTCAGGAGAAAAAAATGATTAAGTAATCATTCAGATTTTACTCAAATATAAAATATTTTTTTAGCTTTAATTGATAAAAAAATCACAAATAAAAACATAATTTAGGATGAATATTTCTTTTTATCCTAAGTTTTATGCTTATATAGATATTTAAGTTAAAATTAAAGTATATACTATTAATTTGTAGTATATTTAAAATATTATTTTTTATAACCTTATCAAGATTTTTGTAAATATAAAACTAAAATAAATATTTTTTGAGATATTATATAAGATGTTTTTGTTGTTTTGATTTTGTATAGAAAATCAAAATAAAATATAAAAGCTAGAACTGATTAAAAATTATATTTAGTTATCTTAAAGGAAATTGGTTTGAGAAAAATAATTAAAGATAAGGAGATGTTTACCTAATTCTTATCTATTTACTTTTAACTTTTTACTTCTCACTAATTATAAACATATTAAAAGCTAGATAATATTTTTTGTACATTGAAAGAAAAAGAATGAAAAATTTTAAAATAATTGCTATAGGATTTATTATTACTTCTCTTATAGTTGCTTTAGTAATTTATAGAATAAATGAAAAAAATAATTCAAAAGATCAGTTAAAAAAATCAAAAACTCAAGTAGTTCCAATAACAACAATTAAGCCTAAAAAGGGAAAGTTTATTTCTACATTAAGTGTTTCAGGAAGTTTTCTACCAAATGAAGAAGTTCAAATAATACCTAAAGCAAATGGTAGAATTACTTTTTTAAATGTAGAAGAAGGTAATTTTGTTAATAAAGGCGATTTATTAGTAGAAATAGACCATACTGAAATAGATGCTCAAATAAATCAAGCTCAAGCTCAAGTAAAAGTAGCTCAAGCTAATTTAAATTTAGCTATAAACGGGCCATTAAATCCACAAATTGAACAAGCAAAGGCACTTATAAAACAGAATAAAGCTGCAATTTTACAATTAGAAACTAATAAAAGAAATTTAGAAAAAGATCAAGCTCGTTATTTAATTTTAGAAAAACAAGGCGTAGTTAGTACTCAACAGTTAGATAATAATAAAACTCAGATTAACATGATAGAACAACAAATTAATTCTTCTAAACAACAAGTAAATTCTTCAGAACAAGCCTTAAAACTATTATCAGATGGAACAAGACCAGAACAAATAGATGTTAGTAAAGCATTGGTAGAAAGTGCCATAGCAAACACTAATCTTTATAAAGCACAATTAGAAAATTATAAATTAACAGCCCCTTTTGATGGATTAGTAAGTAAAAAATATCTTTTTACAGGAAGTTTAGTAACTCAAAATACACCAATAATAACTCTTAGTAAAAAAAATAATCCCGAATTAGTAATGAATATTCCTGAAAAAGAAATTCATAGAATAAAAAAAGGTCAAGTTATTGAAATAAAAATTCCTCAAGAAAAAAATAAAATTTTAAAAGCTATTGTAAAAGAAATAAATCCTATTGTTGATCCAATTACCCATTTATTTAAAGTAAGAGGAACAATAAAAGATATGGGGAATTTTAAACTAGGAATGATTTTGGAGTGTATTATTACTACAGAAGAAAAAAATGATACATTAATTTTACCTTCAGATGCAATTATTAGAACTAATGATAAAAATATTGTTTATACAGTAAAAGATAAAAAAGCCGTTTTGAATAATGTAAAAATAGGATTGCAGAATACAGATGAAATTGAAGTTTTATCGATTTTAAATGAATCTGACGAAGTAGTTTTAAAAGGAAATGTTTTTGTTAATGATGGCGATGAAGTAAATATTCAAATAGAGAATAAATAACTATTATGTCAGAAGAAAAAACAACAGAAAACAAAAATACTAACTTTAATATTTCAGAAGTTGCAGTAAAAAGACCCGTTTCTACTATTATGTTAATGCTTACCTTAATTATTTTAGGAATTATTTCTTATGATAAACTAAGTGTAGAATATTATCCTAACATGACTTATCCTACAGTTTCTATTTCAACTAATTATACAGGTACTGCACCAAATGAAATGGAATCTATTATTTCAAAACCATTAGAAGATGCTGTAAGTGGTATTAGTGGTGTTAATCATATCAGATCTATTTCTAGAAAAGGAATTTCCAACGTTAATATTGAATTTAAATTAGAAAAAGATATAAAAGATGCTACAAATGAAGTTAAAGAAAAAGTATCTTTAATAAGAAAAAATTTGCCAAAAGAAATTGATGATCCTATTATTGCAAGAGTAGATCCTGATTCATCTCCTATTATAAACTATGCCGTAGAAGCTCAACTTCCATTGGTAGAGTTAACCGATTATGTAAAAAATAGAATTCAACTTAGATTACAGCAAGTTGATGGTATTGCTCAAATAGATATTTTAGGCGGGCAAGAACCAGAAGTTCGTGTTCAACTTGACTCTGATTTATTAAAAAAATATGGTTTAACACCAAATCAAATTAATCAAAAACTAATCCAAGAAAATCTAAATTTTCCTAGTGGAGCAATTCAAACCAAAACTACAGAATTATCATTAATAACAAGTAGTGCTTTTATTAATGCCGAACAAGTAGGAAATTTAAATATAAAACTAAATGGAGGCGGAACAATTCTTTTAAAACAATTAGGAAGTGTTTTAGATGGAGTAAAAGAAATACGAAGTAAGTCAACTTTAAATGGTAAAAATACTGTAGTAATGTCAATAAAAAAACAATCTAATACAAATGAAGTAGAAATAGTTTCAAACCTAAAAAAAACTGTTGATAAGCTAAATAAAACATTACCAAATGGAATGAAAATAACTCCTACATTTGATGCTTCAAAATTTATTTTAGAATCTAAAAATGCCGCTATTGAAGAACTTATTGTAGGAGCAATTTTAGCAGTATTAGTTATTTTTGCTTTTTTAAGAACCATAAGAGGAACTATTATTGCAGCAATTACTATTCCTACTTCAATTATTTCAACTTTTTCAGCGATGTATTTTTTTGATTTTTCATTAAATACAATGACTTTATTAGCTTTATCTTTAGTAGTTGGTATTTTAGTTGATGATGCGGTAGTTGATTTAGAAAACATTGTTAGATATATTCAAATGGGTGAAAAACCGTATGATGCAGCAATAAAAGCCAGCGCTGAAATTGGTTTAGCAGTTATGGCAACAACTTTTTCTATAGTAGCTGTTTTTGTTCCAATTGGTTTTATGAAAGGAACGACAGGGCAACTTTTTAAAGAATTTGGAATTACAGTTTCTTCTGCTGTTTTAGTTTCTTTATTGGTAGCAAGAACATTAACACCAACACTTTCTGCTTATGTAATGAAATCTATAAAACACGAAGAAGAAAAAACTTCTGGATTATTTTTTGAAATTTCTAGTTTTTATAAAGATGCACTAAAATGGTCTTTAAGTCATAGAATATCAATTGTTTTATTAACAGTAATTATTTTTGGTATAAGCCTACCTGTTGCAAATATGCTACCAAAAACTTTTATTCCTAAAAGTGATAGAGATGAGTTTAATATTTCTATAAAAATGCCTCCTGCTAGTAAATTAGATGAAACAGAAAAAATAATTAAACAAATTTACAAGCGATTAAAAGATGAAAAGGTTATAAAATATATTCTAACTACATCAGGCTCAAATAGAGGAAGAACAGATGAAGGAACAATTGGAATTATTTTAAAATCTTACAAAGAAGGTAGAAAAGATTCTATTTTTGCTATTCAAAAAAAATTCAGAAAAATGCTAAGTACTATTCCAGGATGCGTCTTGAGTTTTAGAGAAGTAAAAATAGTTAATGATAATAATTCAAACTATGACTTAAATTTATCGTTACAAGGAGATGATTTAGGGCTTTTACAAAGAACAGCAGAAACTATTTTAGCTAAATTAAGAAAAATGCCTATAGTTTCAGATACAAATACATCTAACGGAACTCCAGAACAACAAATTGAAATTCAAGTAGATAGAGCAAAAGCAGCTTTTTTAGGAATATCTTCAAGTTCTATTGCAGAAACAGTAAGAATTGCAACTTTTGGAGATGTACCAACAAGAATACATTTACCAAATAATGATATTGATATAAGAGTTACTTTATTAGATTCAAGTCGTTATGATATAAGTAAAATTGAAAACCTAGGTATCACATCAAATACAGGAGAGCAAATTCCTTTAATATCAGTTGCTAAAATACTTTATACCACTGGACCAAGTATTATTACTAGATATGATAGACAAAGACAAATAGTTGTTTTGGCAAATGCAATTCCAGGTGCATCTATGAGTGATATTTTGGAGCCTGTAAAAAAAGAAATAGAAAATCTAAAATTGCCGAGTAATATACAAGCTAGTTTTAAAGGAGATGCAGAAAAAAAAGATGATGCCTTTAATTCTTTATTACCAGCTCTTATTACATCAATAATTTTTATTTATTTAATTCTTGCTTCTCAATTTGAACATTTTACACACCCTTTTACAATTATGATGGCTCTTCCTTTATCATTTGTAGGAGCATTTTTAAGTTTATTTTTGGCAAATGAAGAATTAGGTATGATGTCTGCAATAGGAATAGTAATGCTTATGGGGTTAGTAACAAAAAACTCTATTCTTTTAGTCGATTATACATTAACTTTAAGAAAACAAGGTTTAGAAAGAAACGAAGCCTTATTAACCGCAGGACCAGTAAGATTAAGACCTATTTTGATGACTACAGTAGCAATGATTGCAGGTATGATGCCAGTGGCATTGAGATTAACACCTGGTTCTGAAGCTAGAGCTCCAATGGCTATTGCAGTTATTGGAGGATTATTAACTTCCACTATTTTAACATTAGTGGTTATACCCGTTTTTTACACTTTAATGGATGATTTTGTTAAATTAGTTACTAAAAAAAATAGTTAAAAAGGGATTTGCCACTCCCCACTTGTTTATACAGCAATTTTGTTTTCTATATCTATTTTATCAATATTTAGAAAGTTTTTTATTTTCAATAATGTTGTTCTTTGAGAAATTGAATTGGAATTAAAAAACCTTAATAGTGATGGTTGAGGAATACCTGTTTTTTCTGATAAAGCTTTTATTCCACCTTTTTCATCTATCATTACTAATAAAGAATGTTTGAATTCTCTGATATGTTCAGTAATTTTTTCTAAATCATTAAACCCAATTGAAATAATTTTATGCTTAGTTATTTGACAATCATCCATCAAATGTTGAATATCTGATAGTATTTCATTTTTTGCCTGATAATCAGATTCTTCATTCCACATTTGAATTAAATCATAAGAAGCAAGTTTGTTTTCTGTTACCTGACAATTATCGATTAGATCTTGAATATCTGATATTATCTCATTTTTTTCTTGAGAATCAGATTCTTCATTCCACATTTGCAACAGTTCGTATATACCTTCAAATTGAATTGAATAATGAAAAACATCAAATATAAAAATATCTGGCAAATTATATTTTATCATTTTTTTCAATATTTGAATTGTTTCAACTTTCTTATTATTCTGAATTTCGCTTTTAGCTAATGGAACCATAATGAACCTCTAAATTTCAATAAATTAATTTTTTATTGTTTGAATTTTATAAAGAATCCGATTTTATCTTAAGAAAATCATAAAAAATTGTAGTAACAAATAATAAACTAGTTTCTAACTAAACTAGAATTACGTATATATATAATATTCTATTTTTATTTAATGATTTTTTGTTAAGATTATTCTCTAATAATCCCTACTAGCTTCATTCAGAATGGTTTTTTGATTTTTCGTTCCAAAATTATAAATAATAACTACCAATAACAAGTTCTTAACTCAAACCTCGGCTAGTGTTTTTGAGTTTCCAAACTTTTAAGTTTTACATTTATTTACTTAACCATAATTTTATAATATCAAGTAAATATTAGATTGTCAATTTTTTTTAAGTGTTTTCAAGTGTTTTTAATATATTATTAATCCTATTGTTAAAATTATTCCAAAATAATATATTTGATTTTTTTTAATTTATTTAATTTATTATTTTATAAAATAAAAATTATGGTAAAGTTAAATAGTTTATAAATGCTATAAATTAGTTTTTAAAGAAGCTTGTAATAAAAATGGATAAAAAAATTGGTTTTTTCATATTAAATAGAAATACAGAGGTTATTTTTTATGATGGTAGTTTATATGAAGTATCTGGATTAAGTTTTGACCCTGAAAAAATAATAGGAGCAAAAATAGATACAGTTTTATCAAAAGATGTTATAACACAAATTTTTTCAGAAGAATTATCTGGTTTTTTTAGTCATAAAAATGATCAATATATTTATAAAAGAAATTATTTTATAACTCAAGAAGGCTCAGATTTAATATATATAAATTTAGAAGTGGAATCAGATCAAAATATATCTTTTTATTCTATGCTCATTCATGAAATAAGAAACCCTTTATCTGCTATAAGAACTTTGGTTCAATCTCTTTCAAACTTTATATTAGAAGATCTTGATAAAACAACTTACGCAGATGTAGGAAAAGATTATTTTAAAAGAATTATTTCTGAAATAGATCGTTTGAATAGATTACTTATGTCTGTTAAATATATTTCTAAACATGTACAGTCATTATATATTCCGTTTGATATTATTGCAGTTTCAAATAATACTCTAAAAATATTTGAAAATACATTTAAAGAAAAAAATATTCAATTAGTTTCTGATTTTAACTCAAAAAGCATTCCTTTTTATGGAGATCCAGATCAATTTCAACAAATTTTTAATAATATAATAACAAATGCCATAGAAGCAATTGGAAATTCAAAAGGGAAAATATTATTTACTATAAATCAAGATATTCAAAATCAACGTATTTCAATAGATATAAGTGATGAAGGCGAGGGTATAAACGAAAAAGATCTTGGAAAAATATTTAAAGCTTTTTATACAAAAAAAATTGGTGGTATGGGAATAGGATTATCAGTAGTTAATATGATTGTAAAAAGATATAATGGAAAACTAAATATAGATAGCAAAATAGGAAAAGGAACAAAAGTTTCCATTGTATTCCCAATTAATAAATTAAGTAGTTATTTATAATTTTTAAATAGAATTTTTATTATTATCTCAAACTAAAAAACAGCTTAATTTTATGCTACAATTCTTATTATTAACTAACTAAAATAGATCCCAGAGTACTGGGAACCCTGTTTGTATTAATACTATTTTTGTTTTTGTTGATAAAAATAATAATAATTTAAAAGGATTCTTATGGATAAAATATCTGTAAATAAGCTAGTTGATTCTATAATGTATAAGTATGATCGTAATAACGATGGGAAAATAGACATTAATAGAACCACTTTATTGAATAATAACAAAAGTGAAAAAACTAGAACCGAAGATGATTTTTTAAATAGCGGTGTTAAAGAATTTTCTAGACAAGATCTTTTTAAAGATTCTGACAAATTTGGTGTAAAAAATAAAGAAATTAATAGAGAAGAATTATTTAATTTTATAAGCAAAAAATTTGATATGGATCAAGATGGTTTTTTATCAACTAGAGACTTAGGTGGAATGATTAAAGGCTCTGCTTTAGGTGAGTATGAAATATTTTTAAGAGAATATGATGAAGTAGAAACTTCAGATGGAATCATAAAAAATTAAAATTTATATAATTATATTTTAGGGTAGATTATCATGGTTTATTTTCCAACTTCAAGCATTTCACAGCAAGTAATTATCAATGATCCTTTAAAAAATAAAGTTCAAGATTCAAAAATTGTTAATACAGAAATAAAAACAGAAAATCCTAAACCAATAGAAACAAAAGTACCAGATACAGAAAAGTACCAAAAATTAGTACAATCAGTTGCAAAAGAACAAGTTGCAAGTAAAGACTTTAAAACCCTTTTATCAGGTTTAATTAGTTCCGCTGAAAAATCAGGAATAGAACCTGAAGAACTAATTGCAAATAAAGAAGTAATTAGAAAATTTTTACCTTCAGTTGGAGATTATTTAGATAAAGTAGAACAAGAATATAATAATAACAATAAAGGTAAATCAAATGATTCAAAAATAGACTTAGATTTTAAAAATGGTGAATTAAGATTTCATACTGATAATGGTGTAAAAGTTGCTACATACGAAAATGGAAATTTAAAACTGGATAATACAAAATACCAGAAATTTGCGTCTGAAATAAGTAAACAAAAATTAGACCTAAATGATTTCGATGGTTCTAATCTATTAAAAAATGTTTTTATTATTGCAGAAGCAAATGGACTTAAAGCAGAAGATATTTTAGGATTAAGAAAAGATATATCTAAAATTTTTCCTAAATTATCTCAATCACTAGAAAAAGCAAACGCTTCTTATGAAGAATTAAATAAAAATGTCAAACCTGAAGATAAAACACAATTATCTTTTTCTGATGGTAATTTAGTCTTTAAAACAGGTCAAGATACTAAAATATTAGATGCTAATGGAGAATTAATTGCTGATCCAAATAATAAAGCTCAAAATAAAACAGAAAGCACTGTTAATATAAAAGAAGCAAAAGTTTCATCTCAATTTACTTCAACTGATGGTAGTAGTACAGGTGGTTATGTTGATGTAGATGACTTAGGTTTTGGTATAAATAATTCTGGAAAAGATTTTAGCCAAGCTTTAGATGTAAATTTAAAAAAAGGTTCTGTATCTCAAAATGTTACTATGGGAAATACTTCAACAAATTTTTATTC
>JBBTGK010000233.1:0-18604 GCA_038060635.1 Cyanobacteriota bacterium
TACTTTTGTTCTTAATTCATCAGTAAAAGCAATAATACTTTCAATAGTTTTGCCATACTTACTTTTTAATTTTATTATAATGTTTAATCTATCTTCTACTTCGCTTAATCTTTCAGGATTAGAAGAAATACTATCAGCCTTATTTTTTGCAGCTCTTCCAATTTCTTGAATTTGTATGATAGCACTTTCAAATTGTTCATATAATTGATTTATTTCTTGGTCATATTCAGCAGAAGCTGATAACAAATTTGATAAATTATTTAATCTATCACATAAGCTTTTTTCATCATCAGAGTCATAAAGTTCATAATACGTTTTATTTAAGTTATTTATTATATCTTCGGCATGAATAAGTAACTCTCTTTCATTTTTAAGCTCTTCATCTTCATTTAAAATTAGTTCGGCATCATCTATTTCATCAAGTTGAAATTTAAAAAAATCTAATTGTCTTTTATTTTCATTTGTTGTTTTTCTTAATTCTTCATATTCTTTTTTTACTAGAGTCAATTTTGAATTTATATTTTTTATATTATCCAAAACTTTTTTATGTTCATCATCACCCAAAGAATCAATTATTTTTTTATGTTTATCTACTCTAAAAAGAGATTGGTTATCATTTTGACCAATTATATCAATAAGATTTTCACCAATTTCTTTAAAAACATTTAATGAAACTAATTGACCATTTATTCTACATTTAGAACTAGCTTTTTGTATTGTTCTACTTAAAATAATAGTATCTTCTATTTCATCAAAACCATTATGATTAAGAATCTCTTTTATAGTATCGTTTGTATCAAAAACACCTTCTATATATGATTGTTTTTCACCTGTTTTTATTTGATCAGAAGAAGCTTTTCCACCAGTTACAATTTCAATAGCATCAATAACAATAGATTTACCTGCTCCAGTTTCACCTGTTATTACACTAAAAGTTTTTGAAAAATCAACACTAATTTTTTCAAATAAAATAAAATTCTCAATAGTTAAAGACTTTAGCATCTTTATTTAAAATATCACACAAAATAAATATAACTATTAGAAATATATCACCTATTTTTTAATTTTCAAAATATAAATAACCACTAGTTGTTATGTTTTTAATGTAAAAACAAATCTAAATATAAAAGATAATGGATTTGAAAAAGATATAAAATATAAAAATAAAATCTTTATAAAAAATTTGCAAAAAATATAACTTATATAGTATAATAAAACTTAAATTTAGTTTGAAATGATTTATTTATAAATAAATCCTTATAATTACAGTTCAAATAATAGTAGAGAGTATAAAATGTTTTTAAACACAAAAGTAGCTATGCTACAGGCTACAGGCTACAGGCTACAGGCAGTATTGTAATAACTTTTTGTTATTTGTCAAGTGTTTTCCAATATTATTTTATAAAATCATTAAAAAATAGTATAAATCAAACTATTTCACAATTCATCATTAGTAATGAGGTTTAAAATGAACAACAAAAGAATATTTTTTTCAGTTATAGCTATTAATATTTCTCTTTTATCTTGTGGAGTACAAAATATTCCAGTAATAGAAGAAAATAAGCTTGAATCATCTATAAAAATAGAATCTAATAAAAACATAAGTTTAAAAGGATTTGAAATAAAAGATTTTGGTTTTCGTAAAAATGTTCATGAAGGGAATGAGCAAGATGAAGACGAAGATGAGGATTTTAAAGATTTAGATGAAAAGGATCGTAAATATGAAAAAGAATGGAATTATGACCATAAACCAACTTTAAAAATTGATGATGTTCTTTTAGATAATAAAAGTATATTAAAAACTGGAACAAGTGAAATAAAAGGTGATTTTTCTAAAGATAAAAATATTGATCTTACAATAAAAGGTAAATTCAGAACTTGGAAACCTATAAGACAAAAAGATATGATTTTTTCTTATCAAACTGGATTGTATCAACAATCTATTGTAGGAAATAGACCAGTAGTGAGAGTTTTATTAGATGATAGTATTATTTTTTCTTATCTTTCTGCTAATGAAAATGAAATAAAAGTAAGACTAAATTCAAAATATATACCTGAATTTTATTTGAAAGGGTTGCATAAGCTAACCTTAGAGGCGAGAAAATATTTTACAGATACTTTAATAAAAGTTGGTGAACCAGAACCAGTAGCAAATTTATTTCCTAAAATAACAAAAATTGAAGTATTGAAAGATAAAAAGAATAAACCAGTTAATTTGAAACTAACAGGTAGTAATTTTATGATGTATTATCGTTTTTCTCATTCGACCATAGATGGGGTTTCTGTTTTTGGTCATCAAACTAATATTCTTTCTGATGGTACTTTTGAAAGTATTGTACATATTCCAAGCCCAGAAAAATTTGATATGAGTAAGAAGCATACAATAAATTATGCAACTCCTTTTGGTGTTACTTTTAAGGAGTTTTAGGAAGTGAAAAAAATATTATCTATTTTTAGTACTTTTTTTATTCTTATAACTCAAAATTCTTGTATTAATCAACCTACATTAGGAGATTTGTTTAATGAATGTGCTGAAATTTCATCATCACCAAGTAAAAGTTATGATGAGCTAATTAAGGCTAAGAATGTTATTGAGTATAAAGGGAATAAATATATATACGAAATTCATAATGGGAGTAGTCAGTTTGTGTCTCCTAGAAGAAGAGTATTATGTTGTGATTGCAAGAAAATGCACTTTTCTTTATTGAAAAATTATGTAAAACATGAGTCTTTCAATAGAGTAACAAAAATAGAAGAATATATACCAAATAAGGTTTTTATAGTTTATGAAAAGAAAAAATTTATTTATGAATTTGTGATTGATGAACAGCATACTAATTATGCAACTTTGGGTTTTGATAAGTATGGAAAGATTGAAAAATTTTTTAATATAGATGATATTAGTGTTTTTTTAATTTTAAAAAATCAAAAAAATGAAGAAATTATATTAAAAGCCTCATCTTTAAAAAAATTAGATGATTTAATTTAAAATAGGAGTAAAAAATGAAAAAAGCAATTATTTTAACGGCAGTGTTACTTTTCTCATGTTCAGTTAATTTGAATAAACAAAATATTAAAGATAATATTAATGTAAATTCACAAACAACAATAGATTTTAATGCAGAAAGTAAAAAGAAGGAGAAAGAAATAATTGATAAAATTAGAAATAAAAAAGACTATAATTCAAACCCAATTATAAAAATAAATACATCTCTTTTAGGTAAAAATATAGACAGTAAAGTTTTTAATATTAGTGCAATTAAAAATGAATTTGATATAAAAAATGTTCCTCAAGGTAATATTGTATTTCAAGAAATATATACAATGGAAAATAATAAACCTTTTGAAATAATAAAGCAATTTAGAATAAATGATACAACTAAAAGATATACACTTTATGTAAAAAGAGGTAATGATAATGATAAAAATGATAGAGTTACAGGAAATATAAATATAAACAGTTATGATTGGTTTAAAAACAAAGATTTTAGATGTAATGATGAAGCTACAGAAGAATCAATATTATTAAATTCTAACAATCAAATATCTATAAAATTACAAGGTAAAAAGAAAAGTATTTTTACTATTATGATTATTGAAGGCGGAACTGCTGGATATGTTAGAAAAAGAGATAATCCTTTAGGAAATCATGAAACAAATGCTAAACATTTAAAAGCAAATGATTTTAATATTTTTGACCCGAATGATTTAAAAAGTGTAGAGAATTTAGAACCATATAATGGAGATAAAGAAATTAATGGTATTAAAATATCTTCAAATAGAATAAATGGAAAGTATAATTCATCTTTTCAAACACAATATATTGGCATTAAATTTAGAAATGGTGATGAAAGTAAATTACAAGAAATACTAACAAGATACAATGCTACAGTTGAAAAAAAATTCCATGAATTTTATATTTTAAAATTAGATTTAAAAAAAGCAAATTTACAAAAAATAGGTGATTTAATATCACAAGCCAACAAAGCTACATTAAATGAGATAAATGAAATAGAATTTTCATCTTTGGCTTCTATGCAAACATTTACTATTTATTTGGATACTATCATAAACTATCATAAAGAATTAGAAACTGTAGAAATAAACAATGTTTTAGAAAAACAAAGCTTCAATAGAAACTTAAATAAATATGAAATACCAACAATAAAACCAAATGATTGGGATATTGATCTTTTGGGAGAAAGTAATTTTACTCTAGGGGGAGTTACTCAAAGAGTTCATAATTGGGATAAAACAGTAACTGGAGTATCGGAAGCATGGAAAATAGCTACAGGTAGAGGAGTTAAAGCTGGAATTATAGATCAAGGTTTTAACTTGAATCACCCAGAAATGACTGGAAAATATATTTTTGAGCCTAATGATAGGATTAAGTTGGAAAGAAGCTCTTGTACACAATTAGAAGAAGAACTTGAAATAGATTCTTTTAATTTCAGAAACGAGTTTTTTCATGTAGTAAGAGATTGTGGAGTAAGAAATCATGGTCATTATGTAGCTATGACAGGCTTTGCTTCAAAAAATAATGTGGTAGGTTCTTCTGGTGTAGCACCTGATACTACTGTTAAAGTATATGATTCAGGCGGAAGTATAACTGCTTGGGAAGCAGCATATTTAATTGAAAACCTTGTAGGTAGTGGCTCAAAGGTAATTAATTTATCTTATGGTAGTAGTAGTTATTTTGGAAATATATTTACTTTTATTGGTGATATAGCTGTATTTGGTTCGTTTTCTGGTTATGGTTCTTTTGCTATAGCTGTTGGAATCGCAAATGCCCTAAATTCTTCTGTTGTTGTTGCTACCACTGAAATTGAAGTAAGTCGTTCTGATATAGAAAATATTGATATTTCAATAAATTATTTTTCAAGTATTCCAGGTGTTATAGGTGTTGCCGCAGCACAAGTAACGGATATAACTAATACTGATATAAATCCTCCTATTAACAACCAAGCTTTAGATCCTATGGATAATAATCATACCCTTATTATTGATTCTTTTCCTGGATTAACTGGAGGTTCTTTTCTATCAAATAATACACTTAATAATTTTACTAACTTCTCAAATCCACCTAATCCTAATATTCCTTTTAGATTAGAAGTAGCTGATTTTTCAAGTTATGGAAGTAACCTAATTTATGCTCCTGGAGATCAAATTTATGTTTCTTCAAGAGATAACTTTAACGTAGCTAATAGAGAATTAGCAATGTTTCTAGGTACTTCTGCAGCAACCCCTTTTGTCTCAGGTGTACTTAGCCTTATGTATGAAGTAAAACCTGATTTAACTGTATCACAAGCAAAGAATATTTTAAGTATATCACATAGATATCGATTAGGACTTAGCCAAAAAATGAGAGATGACGTCTTATGGAATAATAAACCAGCATTTTTATTAGATGCTTTTTAGCTGTTAGCAACACCGCTAGGCTATCAAATAAAATATATCCCTTAGGAAGAGAAGATGTTTTGGGCATAGCAGGAATAAATTTTCCAGCAGATCAAAATAAAACATTTCCAGGAGCACCTTCATTAAATGTCCAATTTGATAAAGATAGTGATACTTTTGCTATAGCAGTTGCAGGAGATTCATTAAATTCTGATACAAAAGTATATATAAAAGATTCGACTGGTTTTAATGAAGTAGCAGTTATTGAAAGATTAGAAAATCTATTAATTTGTAAGGTTTTATCTAATACAGGAATAAGTGCTGGAAAAAAAGATTTATTAGTAAAAGCAAAAAATAATGAGTTTGAAATAAAAAATGCAATAAATATAATAGCACCTAGTATAGAATTCTTTAGCTTAGAAATATCGGGTTATCCACAAAGTACAAATTTAGAACTTTATGATTATATTACATTAACAGGCAAAAATTTTACAGGACCGAATTTAGAAGTTGCATTTAGAACTATTGAAAAAGATTCATCTGGTAATAACATATATGCTGTTTACAAAAGACCTATAACAAGTGCAGCAGTAGGAAATACAAAAATAGGTTTTGAATTTAATCCTGAAAGATTTATAAAAGTAGGAGATCCAACAAAAAATTTAAAAACCGATGCTAATAAAATTCCATCATCAAATCCTAGTATTATGGAAAAAACATTATTTGATGTTTTTGTTGTTCGTAACTCAATAGAATCAGTGCCTTTACAAAAACAATATACAGTCGTTACAGATAATACATGGAAACTAAGAATGTATAATGTAGATGATACAAGTTATGCTTATGTAAATTTGAATGGCAATTATCAAAAAACATCATATTCTAGTGATACTACAATAGATATAACCGATAGAATAAATCAAGGCGATAATAGATTTGATTTAAAAACATATAATATATCAGGTGGTTATACATGGGGATTTCAAATAATAAAAAATGGAACAGATATTGTTCATCAAGAAGAAGCAGGTCAATCAGGTCATTTTGGAGCAAATAATAATGATCAAAGCAAAATTCAAAGATATGTATTTGATAAAACAATAAAATTACCAAGCAGTATAAGAAACTCAAATGAAATAATAGTAAGAGATAATTTATCTGGACCAATAGCTTTTGAATCAGACAGAGAAGAAGGTAAATCAGAATTATATTTAATGGACGATAACGGAGCAAATCAAAGAAGATTAACTTATAATCCTTCAGGAAATAGTTATTATCCTGCTTGGAATCCTGATAAAAATAAAATTGCTTTTATGAGTACGGTTAATAATCAGGAAGATATTTTTATAATAAATTCAGATGGGACTGGATTGAAAAATCTTACAGAAGGAAATTTAGAGCATGATTATTTGCCTGTATGGTCGTATGATGGAACAAAAATAATTTATACAAGCGAAATAGGTGGTAAAAGTGAAATTTTTAGTATGAATATAGATGGAACTGGAAAGAAAAACTTAACAAATGTACCATTAACAAGAGATAGAGAAGCATCATTATCTCCTGGTGGAAATAAAATAGTATTTCATTCAGGAAGAGATGGAAACAACGAAATATATGTAATGAATATAGATGGAAGTGGTTTAACAAGATTAACAAATAGTACAGCAGATGATATTTCTCCAAAATGGTCTCCAGATGGAAATAAAATAGAAATTGAATCAAATGAAAGTAACCCAGGAACAAGTAAATACAATCTTTTGACTATTCAACCTGATGGAAGTGATAAGAAGAAAATAACATCATCAGATGATTATGGTATTTCTTGGTCTCCAGATGGCTCAAAAATAGGTTTTAATAGGTATATATCTTCAACAAGAAGTGAAGCTTATTTATATGATTTTTCAAATAATACAGAAAAAATGCTTTTATCAAGTAGTAAAAATGATTATGTAACAGATTGGCAAACAGATTCTAGTGGAGTTTTTATATCTTCAAATAAACTTGGTAATTATGATATATATAAATCAGATATATTTGGTAGCATATTACAATTAACAAATAATCCAGCAAGAGATTTTAATGCAAGTAATTATAATCCAAGAAAAACATTTTCAGTTTTATCTGATTCAGGTTTAGTATTAGGTAAAAGAAAAAGACCAGATAATTAAGTTATAAATATTTTATTTATGAAGCTAGTGTAAAAACTAGCTTTTTATTTTTAATAATAACTAAAATACTAAGATTCATCTTTTACAAAAAATGATTTTATTCATAATAAATAGTTAAAAATTGAGTTACCTATAAAAATTTAATGCACCACCCTAAAATTTTATATTCAACTATATATTAGAATTGATATAATATGTTTCTTGTATTTTGTCTTAATGTATTTAACAAAAGGAATTAAAAAATTGTATATTGATATAAAAAAAATAGCTAACAGTAAAATAGGTTCAGTTGATTTTGATAATTTGGGATTTGGAAATATTTTTTCAGATCATATGTTATCTATAGATTATAAAGATTCAAAATGGGGAGATCCTTCTATAACACCTTTTGGAGAAATTTCTTTTTTGCCTTCATTATCCACCCTACATTATGGACAAGCTGTTTTTGAAGGAATGAAAGCTTTTAAAACAAAAGATGGAAAAATAAATCTTTTTAGACCTCAAAGACATCATGAAAGATTAAATAAATCTAGCAAAAGACTTTGTATTCCAGAAATATCTTATGATAAATTTTTAGAACCAATAATAGAACTAATAAAACTAGATAAAGATTGGATTCCAAACAAAATAAATACAGCTCTATATTTAAGACCATTTATTTTTGCTACCGATGATTTTTTGGGTATTAGAATTTCAGAAACCTATAAATATATGGTAATAACTTGTCCTGTTGGATTATATTATAAAGAAGGAATAAAACCTATCAGTCTAATAACATCAGGTGAATATGTAAGGGCCGTTAAAGGTGGTTTGGGTGAAGCAAAAACTCCAGCAAATTATGCTGCTAGTCTATATCCAACAGCACTAGCAAAAGAACAAGGTTATACACAAGTTATTTGGTTAGATGGAATAGAAAAAAAATATATAGATGAAATTGGAACTACAAATATTTTTCTTTTAATTGATGATGAATTAATAACCCCTCCTTTAGATGGAGCTATATTAGACGGAATTACAAGAGATTCAGTTATTCAAATTGCAAAAAAATTAGGCATAAAAGTAACAGAAAGAAGAATTTCAATAGATGAAGTTTTTGAAGCTAGTGAAAAAAATAAGTTACATGATGCTTTTGGAACAGGTACAGCGGCAGTTATTTCACCAATAGGAAAAATAAGACATTTAGATAAAGAAATAACTATAAATAATAATGAAACAGGAAATTTAGCGAAACAAATATATGAAGAAGTAGCAGGTATTCAATACGGAGAAAAAGAAGATATATTCAATTGGTGCTATTCTTTACTTCCATAAAAAATCAACTGCGACAGATGTTAAACCTGTTACGGTTGAAATAGCCATTCCTGTTGCTCCTTTAAAGGCAGCTACACCATTAACTGAATTTAGAACTACTTGTGTTGCTGCTTTCATTTTATGAGAATCACTTGTATTTTTATTTGACAGTATGTATAAGTTTTTTGTTACTCCATAAGTACAAGCCCCTGCATTAAGATAAGGTAAGGCTTTTCCCATACCAAGACTTGTTTTTGCAACTAAAGGATTGTGGCTTATATTATTTGCTACTGATATTATTTTTGTTCCTTCTAAATAAGTAGCTGTTTTTACTACATTTGGAGTAACTTTTGATAAAACAGGAATAGTTTTTATTGCTTCTCCTGCATCATTTAATGTTTTGGGAAAAAGAGCAATTTGTTCAGGGCTTTGTATTACTCCTGTTAATGTTGATGCAATACTTATAGAATCATTTGCATTTTTAAAACAACTTTTTTCTATAGGGGTTTTTTCTGTAATTGAATTTTTACAAGATTGAATATTAACTTTTTTTTGTCCAGTTTTCTCTGGTTTCTCAATAGGAGTTATTTGATTATTTATACTTACCATTATTTATAAAGCCAAAAAAAATAATTAACTTATGTATTAGACATCAATAAATTATATATTAATCAAGATATTTAGGTATTAATAGAGAAACATATTTTAACTTTTACCTAAAAGACTTAATTATATAAAAATTCAATTCTACATGATATATTATGCTACTTTTTTTATATAACTTGCTTTGTCTTTTGAATATTATCAAAACTAAAAGTTTCTAAATACAAATATTTCGATTTTACTTACCATCTATTATAAATTAATAATACATTAATTTTATTTAAAATATAATTTACTACTGTCGTATATAGTGTTATAATAGTGGTATAAAAGGTGAAGGTAATTTTATGTATAATATAGAGTTGTTGGCAAAACTCTCAGGTTTAACTAAAAGAACTATTCGATATTATATCGAAAAAGGTTTACTTGATCCTCCTTTGGGAAGTTGCAGGGCATCTTATTATACGGAAGAACATCTAAATCGTCTTGAAGAAATAAAAAGATGGTCAACTCAAGGTGTTCCCTTAATTCAGATAAAATCAATTTTAGAAGGTAATTCTCCTGTAATAGAGGTGAATATAGAACATATAATATGCACTCATGTTTGGGAAAGATTGAATGTATATGATGGTATTGAACTTCATTTTAGAACAAATTATCTAAAACCTGATGAATTAAGGAAAATAGATGATTTTATTAAAAGTGTTATAGAGTCTAGATGCTGTGAAGAAAGCTCTAGTAGAGATGAAATTAATGATTTTGTTTAATAAAAAAATTGAACATTCAAGAAATGTTCTCGATAGTTTTTGTTTTGAGCTTGTGCAAATTATTTATTTTGATTTGGAGTGTATTTAATATGAGCAAAAATTTTGAAGAAGTAGAAGAAATTTTTGAAGAGTCTGATGTAGAGGTTTTTCAAGAATTAGTAGAAGAAGATGAATATTTAGATGAATTAAATCAATCGGAATTAGCTCCTGTAGAAAAGGTGTTTCAAGACCCTGAAAATTTATTAAATTTATATATGAAAGAGATTGCACCAATTCCATTACTTAAAAAAGAAGATGAATTAAAGTATGGAAGAATGATAAAAAGAGGTGAAATAATAGAAGAAGAGATAAATAAATTTTATGCTCAATTCAATTATAAACCGTCTATTAAAGAGATAGCTAAAAGCCTTAATTTAACTGAGCTTGAAGTAAAACAAATTCAGAAAGATGCTAAAATAGGTTTTATAAATTTAACAAATTCTAATCTTAGATTAGTTGTTAGTATTGCTAAAAAATATAAAGAAAAAGGTTTACAATTTGATGATCTTATACAAGAAGGTAATTTAGGTCTTATAAGAGCGGTTCAAAAATTTGATCCAGAAAAAGGATATAAATTTAGTACCTATGCTACTTGGTGGATAAAACAAGCTATATCAAGAGGAGTTGCCTCAAAAGCTAGAACAATAAGATTGCCTTTACATATTTTTGAAGTTACACAAAAAATAAAAAATGTAATTAGAAAAATGAGTCAACAAAATGGTAAAAGACCTGATTCTCATACTATTGCTAAAGAAATAAATATGCCTTTAGAAAAATTGATGATGATTTCAGAATCTTTTTCAGAGCCAATATCACTTGATATGAAGCTTAAAGGTGATGATGATGTTTATGTAAAAGATCTTATTCAAAGTACTTCTGAAACACCAGAAGAAAATGTAATGAAAAGTTCTTTAAGAGAAAATATTGATAAAGTATTAAAATCTCTTAGTGAAAAAGAAAGAGACATAATTACAATGAGATATGGTTTGGAAGATGGTAAGCAAAAAAGTTTACAAGATATCGCAGATGTTTTTGGTTTAACAAGAGAAAGAGTTAGACAAATAGTTAATACAGCTATGAAAAAACTCAGAACTCCTGAAAAACTAAGAAACCTTTCAGCTTATGTAGCTTAAGATTTATTAAAAAAAGCCGTTTTTATAGACGGTTTTTTTATTTGGAAAAAAAATAAAAATCTTATGCTATAATCTTTATTAATTAGTATATTTGAACTTGTTATAATGTAGGTTTTAGTTATGTTTATAAAAAAAATATTGGTAACTTTAAGCGTTATCTCGTTTACAATTTCTTGTACTCCAATAAATCAAAATAGTGATATTTTAAATAAAAATTCTTTGATAAAAACAAATGTAGTAGATTCTAATAACAGTTCTGATGTAATGAAAAAATTAAATGATATTTTAAATAAAAGTGGCAAAATATCTGATGAAGATATAAATATCAGTGTTTATAGTAGTGTTGCCAATACAGTTGTAGGAATTAACTCTACAATAGTTGAAAAAGGATTTTTTAGACAAAATGTAGTTAAAGGCTCTGGTTCTGGAGTTGTTGTAAGTAAAAAAGGTCATATTTTAACAAATTATCATGTAGTTAATAATGCAACAAAATTACAAGTTGTTTTGTCTAATAAAAAAGCTTATACGGCTAAAATGTTAGGTGGAGATGAAAATAATGATGTTGCTCTTATTAAAATAGAAGCTCCTGAAAGTGAATTTGCAGTTGCTACTTTAGGCGATTCTAGCAAAATTAATATTGGGCAAAAAGTTTTGGCAATTGGTAGTCCTTATGGTTTATCGGGAACACTTACAACAGGAATTATTAGTTCTTTAAATAGAAAATTACCTACAGATGATGGACAAGTTCTTGATGGAATTATTCAAACAGATGCCGCAATTAACCCTGGTAATTCAGGAGGCCCTTTAATTAATTCTAAAGGTGAGATAATCGGTATAAATACAGCTATTTTTTCTCCAAATGGCGGAAGTGTAGGAATTGGTTTTGCTATTCCGATAAATAAAATAAAAGATATTTTGAAAGATGTTGATATATAAAATTTTAGTTATTGCTTAGTGTAAAAGGTATGCCTGATTGAGCATCTATTAAAATTTCACCATTTTTAGAAATACTAATGTAAATAAAGTATTTTATTCCTTGTTTATTTTCATTTGGCATAAAATCATAGTAGATACAACCATTTTTACCTATTAATTTAAAATTTGAAGATCCAAAAATAAATTCTTTTTTTAAGTTAGAAAAATCATCATAAGATTCGCCTTTTCCTATTTTTAGACTAAAAGGGTTTTTAATATCTTCCCAATATTTATTTTTTCCTTTATTTGCAACTTTTTTTAATTCATCTACATTTTTTGGATAAAAACCTTTTGAATTAGTAGCATAAGTTTCTAGTATATTTTGAAAAATATGCATATTTGCTTTTGTTTGTGATATTTTAGCCCTATTACAACAATCATTTATATTAAGATTAGGCTTAGATATATATAATAAAATTAAAAAAACAAAACTTACAAAGATAAATTCTAAAAATTTAGACATAAAAACCTCCAAAAATTAATCATTACTCAATGTAAAAGGTACATTTGTTTGAGAATCTGTAATGATTTCTCCTATTTTTCCACTACCATAAATAAAATATTTAAGAACTTCTCCTTTTTTATTTATAACAGGGCTATAATACACGCAACCACTTATTCTGATAGAAGATAAGTCTACGTTTTGTTTAAGAAGAACTCCATGATAATTATCATAAGAGACTCCTTTTCCTGTTTCTTCACTAAAAGGGCTTTTAAAGTCTTTCCAATATTGACCAGACCAATTAGATTTATTTTTTGCACAATTTTCTAATTCCTCAACATTTTTTGGATAATGTTTATTTTCATCAACAGAATAAGTTTCTAGCATTGTTTGGAATGTGTGCATATTTGATTTTACTGATGCTAATTTTGCTCTTTTAAAATCAGCTGAAATAAAATTAGGAAGAGATAAATATAGACTAAAGGATGCTATAGGTAAAATAAATAGAATTAAAAAAAGTGAAACTTTTATTTTAGATAATTTAAAATAAATGCAAGAAATAATAATTACAAATATAATGATTATAAAAAAAATAGCTATAAATTCAAAATTTAATTCCATATATAAACCTCCAAAAATTAATTATTGCTCAATACAAAAGGAAATCCTGTTTGAGCATCTGTTATTATTTCGCCATTTTTATCACTTCCATATATAAAATAGTTATTTAATTCACCTTTTTTATTCATAGCAAAACTATAATAAACACAACCTGAGCATTTTACTTCTTTCTTAAAAAACCAACCTATAGTCTTTTTTTCTCTTAGATTTTTATCAAAATCATCATAAGCATTTCCTTTTCCAGTTTCTCTTGTATATGGATTTTTGAAATCTCTCCAATAGTGTGTTTTTCCAGTAGTAGCAAACTTTTTTAATTCAGTTACATTTTTTGGATAATTTCCATTTACATCCATAGAATAAGTATCTATCATTGTTTGAAAAGTGTGCATATTTGATTTTACCGATGCTAACTTTGTTCTTCCATCATCATGATGAATTCCATTATTATTATTTGAAAAAAATATAAATATAAAATACAAAATAACAGATATATAAGATAACCATTCCTTTTTAAAAAATAAAAATAGTTTGTAAATACCATAAGGTATTAGTATAAATACTAGGAAAAAAAATATAAGTAGAATAATAATTATAATTATATCATTCATAATAAAACCTCCAAAAATTAATTATTGCTCAATGTAAAAGGTTCATTTGTTTGAGAATCAAAAAAGACTTCTCCATTTTTTTCTGTTCCATAAATAAAATATTTAGAATAAACTCCATTTGTAAATACAGGTGCATAATAGACAATTCCTACTTTTGGAAGCAATTCAAATTTTTGTATTAATTTATTCCAATAAAATTTTTTATTTATTTCTGAAAAATCATCATAAGAATTTCTTTTTCCACTTTCTCTTGTATATGGATTTTTAAAATCTTTCCAATATGGTGTTTTTCCAGCATTAGCAAATTTATATAACTCTTCTACATTTTTTGGATAATTTCCACTAGCATCAACACAATAAGTTTCTAATATTGTTTGAAAAGTGTGCATATTTGATTTTACTGATGATGATTTTAACCTAACATTTGAAGTGATAAAATTAGGAAGTAGTAAAAAAATAATTAAAAGAGAAAAAGAAAAATATAAACCTACCATTAAAATAGGAGAAATTTTTGTTTTTGAAAATAATTTATAAATACCATAAGGCACTAAAACTAAGAAAAAAAATATAATAATAATAAAAAACATATCAATCATAAAAACCTCCAAAAATTAATTATTGCTTAGTGTGAAAGGAATCCCTGTTTTTGAATCTAATATAATGTCATCTTTTCTAGCTCCACCATATATAAAATACTTTGAAATTTTTCCTTTTTTATCTATAACAGGTGAATAATAGACAACGCCTGTTTTTCCAATAAAGTAAAATTTCTCTGAATAACTATTAAATTTTTTACTAACAGTAGAAAAATCATCATAAGACTTTCCTTTTCCTGTTTGATTAGTAAAAGGATTTCTAAAATCTTTCCAATATGTATTATTCCCTGTATTAGCAAATTTATATACTTCTTCAACATTTTTTGGGTAAAATCCATCAGTATCAACAGAATAAGTTTCAATAATTGTCTGAAAAGTGTGCATTCTATACATTACCGATGCAACTTTGCCATCACTCTGATTTGAAGCATTAAAGTTAGAAATAGATATATAATTTAAAAGATAAATAAAATAAAATAGAACAAATATATAAGACAACCAAGCTTCTTTTAAAATAAATGTTATTTTATAAATTATGTATGGTAATAGAATGAAAAAAATAACAAGAAGCAAAAAAATATCAAAATTAGGATTTATAAAAATTAAACTAATTGAAAATAAACAAAAAAGTATTGCAAAAATCTGTCCTATACGTATTGTCATAAAAAACCTCAAATATAATAAATTATTTTTTTAATCAAGCAGTAATAAAGTTAGGTAGAATAAGAGAGAAAATAAATAGAAAATACAAAATAACAGATGTATAAGATAACCATTTCTTTTTAAAAATAGAAAAAAATTGATAAATGCAATAAGGTATTACACATAAGATAAAAAATATAAAAATAGAAATACTCATATCACTCATAAAAACCTCCAAAAATTAATTATTAGTCAATGTAAAAGGTTCATTTGTTTTAGAATCTACAAATATTTTATTTTTTCCATTAGCACCATAGATAAAATATTTAGATACTTGTCCTTCTTTGTTAAAAATAGGGTCATAATATATAAGTCCCATTTTTCCTTCTAAAACTACATTTTCTGTAGTAAAAAAAATCCAATTTGAAAAATTAGTTTTTTTAGTTATTAACATATCATCATAAGATATCCCTTTTCCAGATTTATTTTCATAAGGATTTTTAAAATCTTTCCAATATGTATTATTCCCTGTATTAGCAAATTTATACACTTCTAAAACATTTTTTGGGTAAAATCCATTTGTATCAACAGAATAAATTTCTATTATTGTTTGAAAAGTATGCATATTGCTTTTTACTGAAGAGTTTCTTCCTCTAGGATCAAAATCTATTTCTGGATTAAAGGTAGGAAGAACAATAAAAAAAATAAAACATGAATATACAAATAACGGTGTATAAAATACCATCTTTTTATTGAAAACAAGAGTAAGTTTATAAATTACATATAATGGAATTCCTGTTAAAAAAATAAAAATCAAACTTTTTGTAATAGAAAAATAAAATATTTCTTCTAATTGGAAAGGATTTAAAATTATGAATATAATAAGTATAATAAAAATAATTTCGTAATAAATAAGTGTAAAAAATAATTTCATAAAAACCTCCAAAAATTAATTATTACTCAAAGTAAAAGGTAATCCTGTTTGAGAATCTTCAAGTATTTTATTTTGTTTACCAAATCCATAAATAAAATATTTAAATACTTGTCCTTGTTTATTAGAAATAGGGTCATAATATATAAGCCCTCTTTTTCCTTCTAAAACTATGTTTTCTGTAGTAAAAAAAATCCAATTTGAGAAATTAGTTTTTTTAGTTATGGGCATATCATCATAAGAATTTCCTTTTCCACTTTCTCTTGTATATGGATTTTCAAAATTTTTCCAATATTTATTATTTCCAGTACTAGCAAATTTATGTAATTCTTCTACATTTTTTGGATAGAATCCACTTGCATCAACAGAGTAAGTTTCTAATATCGTTTGAAAAGTGTGCATATTACTTTTTACAAATGCATTTTTATATCCTCCATTATTAGAATTACTTAAATATGAAATTAATAGAACAAAAAAGCATGGAAAATATAAGAAAGTAAGTATATATTCTAACCACTTAGTATTTAAAATAGAAGTTATTTTATAAATACCGTAAGGTACTAAAACTAAGAAAAAAAATATAAAAATAAGAATAATAATCATAAAACCTCCTGAAAATTAATTATTACTTAGTGCAAAAGCAATACCTGATTGAGTATCTGTTATAAGTTCACCATCTTTATTACTTCCATAGATACAATAATTATTACTCCCTATTACAGGTGCATAATAAACAACACCTGGTCTTCCTTGTAATACATAAGAATCCTTAGAAAAAAAATGAGTGATTATTTTTTTATTTAAATTTGAATAATTATCATAAGAAACACTTTTTCCAGATTTATTTGCATAAGGATTTTTAAAATTTTTCCAATATTTATTGTTTCCTGTATTAGCAAATTTATATAATTCTTCTACATTTTTTGGATACTTTCCACTAGCATCAACAGAATAAGTTTCTAATATTGTTTGAAATGTATGCATATTACTTTTTACATCAGCAAGTGGAGAACGAGGCCCACAAGAAATAAAATTAGGTAAAGACATAGCAATTAAAATGAAACAAACTACTAATACAAAAGACCATTCTAAAAAACTTCTCATAATATAATCTCCATAAAATTAATTATTACTCAATGTAAAAGTTTCATTTGTTTGAGAATTAAAAATTAATTCATTGTTTTTTCCACCACCATAAATAAAATATTTAAATACTTGCCCTTTTTTATTTAAAATAGGGTCATAATATACAATTCCCATTTTTCCTTCTAAAACTATAAATTTTTCATCAAAAAAGAATCCTTCTATTTTTTTAGTTTTTTTACTTGTTTTGATTAAATCATCATAAGATTTTTCTTTTCCTATTTGATTATTAAAAGGATTTCTAAAATCTTTCCAATATTGATTATTTCCAGTACTAGCAAATTTATGTAATTCTTCTACATTTTTTGGATAATTTCCATTTGCATCAACAGCATAAGTCTCTAAAATAGTCTGAAATTTGTGCATATTACTTTTTACGTATACTTCTTTATTTATTTCATGATGAACAGTATTATTAGGTAAAGCAATTGCAATTAAAACTAAAAAAAATACTCCTAAAAAAAGCCATTCAAATAAACTAAACATAAAAACCTCCAAAAATTAATTATTACTTAGTGTAAAAGGTAATCCTGATTGAACATCAATTATAATTTCTCCATTTTTATCACTTCCATAAATAAAATATCCATCAATTTGACCTTTTTTGCTCATAGAAAAGCTATAATAAACACAACCAGAACATTTTATTTCTTCTTTAAAAAACCAATTATTAGACTTTTTTTCTAGTAATTTTTTATCAAAATCATCAAATGAAATACTTTTACCAAATTTATGTGAAAAAGGACTTTTAAAATCTTTCCAATATTTATTGTTTCCTGTATTAGCAAATTTATATAACTCTTCTACATTTTTTGGATAACTTCCTTTAGAATCAACAGAATAAGTTTCTAGTATTGTTTGAAAAGTGTGCATATTGCTTTTTATTTCAGCAAGTGGAGGTCGAGATCCAGAAGGACTACTGATAAAACTAGGTAAAGCAAGAGAGATTAAAAATCCCAAAAATACTATTACTACAAAAAAACATACTAAAAAACTTCTCATAATAAAACCTTCCTAAAATTAATTATTGCTTAGATAAAAAGCAATACCTGATTGAGCGTCTGTTATAATCTCACCTTCTTTATTACTTCCATAAATAACATATCCATTTATAATCCCTTTTTTTTCTATTACAGCCGCATAATAAACAACACCAGGTTTTCCTTGTAATACATAAGAATCCTTAGTAAAAAAATAACTTATTGTTTTTTTATTTTTTTTATTTACATTAGAAAAATCATCATAAGAC